>CATLGN010000001.1 GCA_949935685.1 uncultured Lachnospiraceae bacterium
ATGGTATTTCTTGGATCAACAGGCTTCGGCCGTCTTACATTAAGTCCTGAAACGGAAAGTTTCATCCATCCTATCCTCTGCCGGCAGGCGGAGGGTGTGTCTTAAAGCTTAGGTGTATACACAAAGCGTCAAATTTTCCCGATATTTCTTAATGTTATAATTCAAATTTCCACAACACAGTATTTCTTTTATGTTATGTCATAATACATGTCTGTGCATCTCGTCAGTGCTGTTTTCATACCGCCGTTATCCGAAAACTTTATGAAAATCCGCAGGAATAATATATCACGGTAATTTTTTGGTCTCCGGGTTTTCAAAGAATGAAGGGAGGGATGAGGTGTGTTACGAAAAGAAGAGTTGCAAGACATGAGAGAACGTCTGGAAGGTATCGCAAGGGATGGTACGGATTTGTATCTGGACGGCAGGAAAGTATCTGCCGCAGAGCTGGCGTGGGTCTGCTGTGTCAGTGAAGAAACCGTTTATATGCCTGACTATGTGACCAATCAGGACGGAAGGCTGACAGAGCTCAGATATGATAAAGTACGTCTGACCTGATGCGGCCAGTTGTGGTCTGCTGCAAAACGGGAACGCTGCAAAAAGGTATTTGATCAACCGGGAAACGGAACACAGGAGCCTTTACGCTGACAAACGCAGATTACCCGTTAAATTTACAAAAAACGTCGAAAATTGGTAATGACGGTATGGAAATAGTCTGGTATAATGGGGACGGTTGAAAGGGGGCTGGAGCGGAATTGAAGGAACCGAAACGACTGAAAAAGTCGAAGAAATCAAACAGATTGCAGAAATCTGACAGAATAACGAAAGCGGAGAGAACGAGGAAATCCGGGCGGGCGGGGAAAGCGGAGAGCGCGAGGAGAGCAGAGAGAGCCAAAAAAGCAAAGAGAGGAAAGAAATCGAAAGGGCTGAAAAAGCTGATTCCGATATTCGTTGCAATCGTCCTTATATTTATTATTGTTGCCGCCAGCGCGGGTATGAAACTGATAGAGAAATATTCTTATTCAAAGGAGAAAGCCGATCTGGATCAATATTTTGATCTGGGAACGGAAGAAGAGGTGGCGATTGTCCTCCAGGACGAGATGCTGGAAGAGAAAGCGCTTCTGTTGGACGGGACATATTATTTTTCTCTGGATATGATACATCGGTATCTGAACGAGCGCTTTTATGAGGACCGGGGAGAGGGACTTTTGCTCTATACCACGCCGGATGACATCATACGGGCGGGAATCGGTGTGACGGAGTTTACACAGGGCGGTCAATCACAGGACGCCGGATATGTAATCGCACGTTATGAAGGAGATTCCCTGTATGTTGCGGCGGATTATGTCAAAAAATTTACCAATTTTTCGTATGAACCGTTCACCGGGCCGAACCGTATGCAGATTTATACCGCATGGGGAGAACAGACGCTGGCGGAAATCAGTAAAGATACCCAGATTCGGTATCAGGGCGGTATCAAGAGCGAAATATTGAAAGAGGTGACAGAGGGAGAACCGGTTGTCGTATTGGAAGAGATGGAGAACTGGGTTCGGGTAAAATCAGAGGCGTTTATCGGGTATGTGGAGAAGAAGCGTCTGGGCAATTTTCACACGGAGACAATGACGGCAGTCACAGATTATACGGAACCGGTCTATACGAATATTTCCAGAGACGGAAAGGTATGCATGGCGTGGCATCAGGTGACAAATCCGACCGCGAATGCGTATCTGGCTGATGTTGTGGCCGGAGCGGAGGGGTTGAATACGATTTCTCCGACCTGGTTTTCTCTGAGCGATAATGAGGGCAATTTTACAAGCATTGCTTCCACCGATTATGTGGCGCAGGCTCACCAGATGGGACTGGAAGTCTGGGGGCTGATTGATAATTTTCGGGATGAAGTGGATTCTTACGCCGTGCTGTCATCGACGTCAAAACGGACGCATCTGATTGAGGGATTGATGCAGGCCGCGGCTGCCTGCGGCATGGACGGCATTAATATTGACTTTGAACAGTTGTCGGAAGCGACAGGGGAACATTTCGTACAGTTTATCCGGGAATTGTCCATTTCCTGTCGGGCGAATGGCATTGTCCTTTCCATTGATAATTACGTTCCGGTTGGCAATACCGGACATTACGGACGGGCAGAGCAGGGCAGAGTGGCGGATTATGTCATTATTATGGGATATGATGAACATTGGTCGGGCAGCGAGACGGCGGGCAGTGTGGCGTCGATTGACTTCGTGGAGACCGGGATTGAGAAAACGCTGGAGGAGGTACCGGCGGAGAAAGTGATCAATGCGGTTCCCTTTTATACAAGGGTATGGAAGTCGGAGGGCGGCAGTCTGACGAGCGATGCGGTCGGGATGGATTCGGCGGATCAGTTTCTGGCTCAAAATAATATCTCGCCGGCCTGGGATGAACAGACCTGCCAGAATTATGCGGAATTTGAGGTGGACAACGCCTATTATCAGGTATGGCTGGAAGACGAACAGTCCATTGAGGTGAAGCTGAATGTGATGGCGCAATATAACATTGCCGGTGTGGGCGCCTGGAAACTGGGATTGGAACGACCGTCAGTCTGGAATGTTATCGACCAGTATCTGAACGGATAAGACGGCAGGAAGAAGAATCGTGCAGGCGGGGAATCCCGCAGACGCGATTCTTTTTTTATTTTTTTATTCATAAGATGATAAAAAACGCGGGATGCGGGATGATGATGGAAAAAAAGAGAGACAGACACCGCCTGGAAGAGGGGGCGGTATATGCGGCTATGTTTGCCATGCTGGCAGCAGCGGGGCTGATGGCTGTAAAAGGGACGGTGGCATTTGTCAATAACAGTCATGTGGAACAGCAGCGGCGCATTGTGATCGACGCGGGACACGGCGGGGATGATCCGGGGAAGGTGGGAATCAATGGCGCGTTGGAAAAAGACATCAACTTACAGATTGCGCAGAAGGTTCGGAAGTATCTGGAATATGAAGGCATAGAGGTTGTAATGACACGCACGGACGGTGCGGGCCTGTACGACAGTGAGGCGGAAAATAAAAAAGTACAGGATATGAAACGGCGGATTGTTGTGATTGAGGAAGCGGCGCCCGCTATGACTGTCAGCATTCATCAGAACAGTTATCCTGAGGAATATGTAAAAGGGGCTCAGGTATTTTATTATAAAGACAGCGCCGAAAGCCAGACGGCTGCCGAAATTATGCAGGAAAGCCTGCGGGAGCGGCTCGATACGGAAAATAAAAGAGAGGCGAAAGCGAACGCGAGTTATTATCTTCTCAAGAAGACATCTTCGCCGGTCATTATTGTGGAATGTGGATTTTTGTCCAATTCCGATGAGGCGGCAAAGCTGAGTGAAGACGTATATCAGGAACGGGTGGCTTGGGCTGTTTTTATGGGGATTATGCGGTATCTGAACGGATATTGAAAAACCCCTTTTCTGCCCAGTCGGACTGTGTTATACTAAACTATTGAGGTAGGCTTTTATGAAAAAGACAATATTTGCCGCGCTGGATGGAAACAATCCGGATCGGAACATAATAGAAGAAGCGGGCGTTATCATAAAAAACGGCGGTCTGGTTGCTTTTCCCACGGAAACGGTATACGGATTGGGAGGCGATGCGCTGCAGAGCGCTTCCTCCCGGAAGATTTATGCGGCCAAAGGCAGACCGAGCGATAATCCGCTGATCGTCCATATCTGCCGGTGGGAAGATATGGAACGGATTGTCGTACGCATCCCGGCGGCGGCCGTGAAGCTGGCAGATGCCTTCTGGCCGGGTCCGCTCACCATGATTCTGGAGAAGTCGGATGCGGTGCCGGCGGAGACAACGGGCGGACTTTCCACGGTGGCGGTTCGTATGCCGGCGCATCCGGCAGCGCTGGCGCTGATCGCAGCGGCGGGCGGTTATGTGGCGGCGCCGAGCGCGAATACTTCCGGCAGGCCAAGTCCCACGCGGGCAGAACATGTCAGAGAGGATATGGACGGCCGGATCGATATGATTGTGGACGGCGGGGGCACGGAAATCGGCCTGGAATCGACGATCGTGGATTTGACAGGGAATGTCCCCGTCATTTTGCGGCCCGGATTTATTACAAAAGAGATGATAGAGGAAACCTTGCAGACGGCAGTGGAAGCAGACCGGTCGCTGCCGGCGGCGGGACAGGCTCCCAAAGCGCCGGGAATGAAATACCGGCACTATGCGCCGAGAGGAGAAATGACAGTTGTGTCGGGAAACAGAGAGGCCGTTACCCGCACAATCGTCCGGCTGGCGGCGGAAAAACGGAGGGTCGGAGAAAAAGTGGGTATTATCTGTACCGATGAAACACGTTCGTTTTATGACGCGGACTGCGTTGCCAGCGCCGGCGGCGGTACGGATGCGGAGACAGTGGCCCGGCATTTGTATGAAATTCTGCGATCGTTTGACAGCCGGCAAGTGACTTGTATCTATTCCGAGGCATTTTCCGGGGAAGGAATCGGACAGGCTGTTATGAACCGCCTGCTGAAAGCGGCGGGGCATCATATATTGGAAGTCTCATAATCAGAGAGGAAAAACGGAGGGAAAAACATGATAGCATTGGGCAGTGATCATGGCGGTTATGATCTGAAACAGGAGGTTAAAAAGTATCTGGAAGGGGCAGGCTATGCATACCGGGATTTCGGATGTGACGACAAATCATCCTGCGATTACCCGGTCTATGGCCGGGCGGCTGCGGAAGCGGTGGCGGACGGCACATGTGAAAAAGGGATTGTAATCTGTACGACGGGAATCGGCATTTCTATCACGGCGAACAAGGTGCCGGGCATCCGGTGCGCGCTGTGCGCGGACTCCACGTCGGCCAGACTGACAAGACTGCATAACAACGCCAATGTGCTGGCGCTCGGCGCGGGCATCGTGGGCAGCAATCTGGCGCTGGAAATCGTAAAGAATTTTCTGGAGACGGAATTTTCGGGAGAAGAGAGACACCAGAGAAGGATTGACCTGATCGAGAAAGCGTGACCGGTTCGGCTGCGAAAATACAGGAGGATTACTATGGCAAAGAAAGTCGTTATGGATCATCCGCTGATCCAGCATAAAATCGGGATTATCCGGAAAAAAGAAACCGGGACAAAAGATTTCCGCCAGACAATCGGTGAGATCGCGCGGCTGATCTGTTATGAGGCCACACGGGAGTTGAAGCTCGCGGATGTGGAGATCGAGACGCCGATCTGCAAAACGACAGGAAAGGAACTGACAGGGAAGAAACTGGCGATCGTTCCGATTCTGCGCGCCGGACTGGGGATGGTAGACGGCATGCTGGATTTGATTCCGGCGGCAAAAGTGGGCCATATCGGACTGTATCGAGACCCGCAGACGTTAAAACCGGTGGAATATTATTGCAAGCTTCCGGCCGACTGTGCGGAGCGGGAAGTGTTTGTGGTGGATCCGATGCTGGCTACCGGCGGTTCCAGTACGGCTGCCATCCAGATGTTGAAAGACAAGGGCTGCAAAAAAATACATTTTATGTGTATTATCGCTGCTCCCGAAGGTGTCCGCAGAATGGAGACGGAGCATCCCGATGTGGATCTGTATATCGGCGCGCTGGATGAAAAGCTGAATGACCATGGCTATATTGTACCGGGGCTGGGAGATGCCGGAGACCGGATATTTGGGACAAAGTGATCGGGGCGGGATAATGAAACGAGAAGACTATATTTCCTGGGACGAATATTTTATGGGCATATCCAAATTGTCGGGAATGCGTTCCAAAGACCCCAATACACAAGTGGGCGCCTGCATTGTGAGCGAAGACAATAAAATACTTTCCATGGGATATAACGGATTCCCTGCGGGCTGTTCGGACGACGCATTTCCCTGGGAGCGGGAAGGCGATATGCTGCATACGAAATATGCTTATGTGACGCACAGCGAGCTAAATGCGATTTTGAATTACCGGGGAGGCAGTCTGGCAGGCGCTAAGCTGTATGTGTCGCTCTTTCCCTGCCATGAGTGTGCGAAAGCGATTATTCAGGCGGGTATCAAAACGGTTGTATATGAGTGTGACAAATATGCGGATACGCCGTCGGCCATTGCCTCAAGAAAGATGCTGGATGCGGCGGGCGTGCACTGCCGCCGGTATCAGTCTGCCGGGAGAACGGTAACGCTGGAACTGTAATGGCGTCGGCGGTTGCGGTTTGTGCCGCCGGTTATACGGTGGGGAGCCGCAGGGGGAGGAAAGAGGATGAAACGTGCCGTCAGACAGGTTGCCATCGTGCTTTTTATGGTAATGCTGGTCGCCAGTGCGCCGAAAACGGTTCGTGCCACGAGCACACAGGAAAAACTGGATAAGGCAAAAGAGGAAAAGAAACAGACGCAGTCTGCGCTGGAGCAGACAAAAGAGAATATACAGGGAATGCAGGGCGCCAAAAATTCCCTGCAGGGCCAGCTTTCCGAACTGAACGACAATTTGGAGGAGGTCAGCGAACATCTGAGTGAGCTGGAGGACAATATTGCCGACAAAGAACAGGAAATTGCCGATACGGAGGCGGCATTGCAGGAGGCGGAAGAAACGGTTGCCTGGCAGTACGAATGCATGAAAAAGAGGATTAAGTTCATGTATGAAAGGAGCGACGCCCTGTATCTGGAGATGCTTTTTTCTGCCGAAGGCCTGGGCGATTTTCTGAATAAAAACGAATACATAGAACAAATAGCGGAATATGACCACAGAATGCTGGAGGAATATAAGCAGACACAGCAACTGATCCGGGAAACGAAGGAACAGCTTGTCGCGCAAAAGGAAGAATTGGACGGATTGCGGGAGGAGACCAAACGACAGCAGGATCAGGTGGCCGGCATGGTAAAAAGCACGGCGAATAATATCGCGGGATATGCCGATCAGATTTCGGAAGCGGAGAATGTGGCCCATGCCTATGAGGCCAAAGTCAAAGAGCAGGAGGCCAATATCGCGGCGCTGCAAAAACAGCTCGCGGAAGAGCAGGCCATGTCCAGACTGGCATCCAAATCTGCAAAACGGGATATTTCCGAAGTGACATTTGCCGAGGGGGACCGAGAACTGTTGGCGCAGCTCATATATTGTGAGGCGGGGGCGGAGCCGTATGAGGGCAAGGTCGCCGTCGGTGCGGTTGTAATCAACCGGGTGCTGAGTTCCGTATATCCCGATACCATGGTGGGCGTAATTTATCAAAACAAGCAGTTTTCGCCGGTCGGCAGCGGCAGGCTGGCATTGGCGCTGGCGGAAGGGCGGGCGACGCCAGCCTGCTATCAGGCCGCGGACGAAGCGATGAGCGGCGTCAGCAATGTGGGAAACTGCGTGTACTTCCGAACGCCGATACCCGGTTTGACCGGCATTGCCATCGGCGGTCATATCTTTTATTAGGCGACGGGTTTTCTGCCAATACCCGGATGCTGTCAGAGAAAGTGCAGGGTATTTATGGATAAAAATCAGGCGGCATATATCATTGATCTGCTGCAAAGAGGCGAGTCAATACCGGAGGATATGAAGCATGTTCTCTTTCCGCCGCGGAAGGCGGAGTATGAACTCACATATGCGGGAAAGATGCGGCGGGAAGACATACTGGCCGGTGCGGATGAGGTATTGCCCGTGCCGCTGCAGCAGGAGCACGTCTATGGAGAGACTTCGGGCTGGCGTAATATGCTTGTCTTCGGGGACAATCTGCAGTTTTTGAAGACGGTTTATGAGGACCGGGACCCGCTTTTGCGGGGTAAGGTAAAAGGCAAAGTGAAGATGATCTACATCGATCCGCCGTTTGCCACGGAATATGATTTCAGCGGGAAAGAGGGCGAAAAGTCCTATACGGATAAACGCGCCGGCGCGGAATTTATCGAATTTCTGCGGCGGCGGCTGATTGTCGCCCGGGAGATTCTCGCGCCGGACGGCGTAATCTATGTTCACCTTGACTGGAAAAAGGTGCATTATATCAAGCTTGTTATGGATGAGGTTTTCGGGGAAAATCATTTTAAAAACGAGATTATCTGGAAGTATTTCGGCCCTACCAGCACGTCAAAAAACTATCCCCGAAAGCACGAGGTCATTTTATTTTATTCCAATTCGGACGACTATTATTTTGACAGCAATGCGACGCTGATTGCCTATGATGAAAAGGCGGTCAAACGGTATGACCGCAGGGATGAGAACGGGGAAGCCTATAAGATTTACTATGAGGAGGACGGCCGGGAGCGGCGGGCCTATATGAAGGACGGAAAGCCCACGGACGTGTTTCAGATTCCTTTTGTGCAGGGGACGGCCAGAGAGCGGCTCGGTTATCCGACGCAGAAGCCGGAGGCGCTGATCGAGCGGTTTATCCGGGCATCAACACGTCCCGGCGATCTGGTGATGGACTTTTTCGCCGGATCGGGCACGACGCTGGCCGTTGCGGAAAAACTGGGCCGGCGGTGGATCGGCTGTGACATCGGGAAGTTTTCGTATTATCTGATTCAGAAGCGGCTGTTGCAGATCGGGGAGAGCAAATCACTGCAGTCCAAAAAGAAATACGGCAAGAACTGCAGCCCGTTTATAACCTGTACGCTGGGAGCGTATGAGTTACGGAAAGCGTTGCAACTGGCCTGGGATGATTATAAAGTCTTTGCGGCCGGATTGTTCGGCGTTACGCTGCAGGAACGGACAGTGCGGGGCGTTCGCTTTGAGGGAGAACTGCGCGGTTGCTGCGTCAAGTTTTTTAATTATCAGCAGTTCACAGGCAGCGCGGTGGACGAGGCATATCTGCAAGAAATCGAAGCGGCGGCCGGCGGCAGTCTTGGCAGCCGGGTCTATATTATCGCGCCCGCGAATTATATCGAATTTTTTTCGGATTATTATGAAACCGGCGAGACCCGTTACTATTTTCTGAAGATTCCCTATCAGATGATTCGGGAATTGCATCAGACGGCTTTCGCGCAGGCGAGACAGCCAAAGAGCAAACATGAGACGAACGGCGTGGAAGAAATCCGCGGGTTTCATTTCAACCGGACGCCGGACGTGCAGGCGGAATATGTGGCGGAGGGCGGCGGCATCACGATAACGATTGTGGATTTTGTATGCAACGAGCCGGACACGATCAAATCGGACCGGGAAAAAACGGCAACGGGAATCGAACTGCTGTCCGCGGTCATGGTGGATACGGCATATAACGGCCGCTATTTTTCCGTGTCGCATGTGTTTTATCAGGATGAGATCGGTGATGCGATCTGCGTGCCGCTGGAGAGCGGCGCGGGCGTCGTTATGGTGAAATATATTGATATTTATGGAAATGAGTTCACAGAGAAAGTACAGGTAGACGGTTAATGGAAGAAAGGCTTGTTTTTGAGCAGAAAGCGCTTGTCCTGAAAGTAAATCCGAATTATGATCCCGGCAGACTGCGTTTCCGGGAATGGGAGGCTTTTATGGCCGGGCTGTGCGGGGACAGGACGTATCAGGCCGAAGCCATGCAAAGCGCTGTGCTGTACCTTCTGTCGGGGCGTTATGGATGTACGGAAGATCTGGTAGCGGAAAATTACAACCGTAACGGTGAACTGGCAAAGCGGTTCGGAACGCTGGAGGAGTATTACCGGCATCTGCAGCTTCCGGGGAAGTTGTACGCTTCCATCGATCTGGCGACGGGAACCGGAAAATCGTATGTGATATACGGGATCGCCCGTATTATGCTGGGACTGGGAGCAGTGGATAAGGTGCTGGTGCTCTGTCCTTCCGTTACGATTGAGCGGGAATTGAAACAAAAGTTCGTGCAGCTCGGCGGGGACCGGCGGTTAAACGATCTGGTTCCGCAGGACGCCGTGTATGCGAATCCGGGGATTGTGAACGGTACGCAGACGGTTGTGGCGGGAAACATCTGTGTGGAAAATATCCATGCCGTATACGAGGGGACCGGCAGTTCCATAGCGGACAGCTTCCGGGGACAGGGGGAGCGGACGCTTGTGCTCAACGATGAAGTGCATCATGTGTTTAACAAAACGGGCGGCAATGATACGGAGAGCCGGAATATTAAAAAGTGGAAGGCTTTTTTGCTGGACGAAAGCTATGGCTTTCGGTATATTCTTGGCTTTACCGGGACAGCTTATATCGAGAACGCCTATTTTGCGGACGTCATTTATCGATATTCCCTGCGCAGGGCGATAGAAGACCGCGTTGTGAAAAATATCGAATATATTCAGAAAGACGACAGCATCGACGAAAACGAGAAATTTCAGAAAATTTATGAAAATCACCGTTATAACAAAGATAGATACGCGCTTGTCAAACCGCTGACGATTCTCGTGACAAAGGACATCCGCAGCGCGGAGCGGCTGCGGGAAGATCTGACGGACTTTCTGGCCAAGACGGAGCGGCGGGAGACGGCTGCGGTGGAACAGAAAGTGCTCATTGTGACATCGCATAAGAAACACAAAGCCAACGTGGCCAGGCTGCGGTATGTGGACAGCCGGGACGACAGCATCGAGTGGATTATTTCGGTCTCCATGCTGACGGAGGGATGGGACGTGAAAAATGTGTTCCAGATCGTTCCCTGGGAGGACCGGGCGTTTAACTCCCGGCTGCTGATCGCACAGGTACTGGGGCGGGGCCTGCGCCTTCCGATCGAGTATGTCAGTCCGCCGCCGAAGGTGATCGTCTTTAATCACGATGCGTGGAGCCGCAATATCAGGGAGCTTGTGCTGGAGATTCTGGAGATGGAGATCCGCATTGCCAGCCGCGTCATTACGGAGGGCGAGCGGGAGAAATACCATTTTGCGCTGCATCATTTTCAATATGCGCGCAGAGAGGAAGAAACGCAGCGAAAGCAGCGGAGCGATACGTTTGACTTCAGCAGGCTGCAGCAGGAAGGAATCCGTCTGGAGTCGCAGGTGCTGGAGGCGGAAAAAGGTTCTGTCTATGAGACCGCGGTGGGGATTGCAGGCGGCCCCCGTGAAAAAAACTATCTGATACAATATGACAGCTATCCGGTGTCGGAGGTGATCGACAGGCTGTATGCGGAGCTCACGGTGCGCGACTGGGAAGGGCGCATTCTGAAGCTGGGCGACGAGGCGTATACGAGAGACCGGCTTCCGCCGCGGGAGGAGATCGAGCGGATTGTCGTGATGTCGCTGGAGCGGGTCGGCGTCACGGACGGCCGGGTTACGGAAAAGAACCGCAACCGCATTCTCAACGCGTTTTCCACGTTGCTGCGCAAAACCGGCAAAACGGTTGTGCAGACGGTTGTCACAGAAAAGCCGTATACGATCAGTACCCGGGATATGGAACCGTATTCTTACGGTATCGGGAGCCTTCGCAGCGGCAGTTCCGTGTTTTACAGCAGCGACTGGGAAGCGGAAATTACGGATCCGGAGCGGCGGAAAATTCTGGAGACGATAATCGAAGACGATATGCTGCCCAAGCGCGCCACAAAGGAGATCGGCGCATACCGGTTTAAAACGCCGGTCGATCTGGTCGTGACAGCCCAGAAGCCGGAAATGACGTTTGTGGACGCTCTGTGCAGGGACAAAACGGCAGAAGTGACAACGGCATGGATCAAATCCCGTGACCGGAACTTTTATGCCATTCCCTATGCGCTCAAATACGGCGGCCGGGAGAGTAAGACAAGGACCTACTCGCACAAGCAGTTCAGTCCCGACTTTTTTATCCGTGTCGAAAAAGATACGATGGCCTATACGATTGTGGTGGAAACAAAGGATGACAGAGATGTCTCGGATATGAATCTGGCAAAATACAAGGCGGGAAAACGGCATTTTCAGGAATTGAATCATAAGCTGGAACATGCCGGTATCACGCACCGGTATCTGTTTCATTTTCTGAGCCCGGTTTCCTACCCGGAATTTTTTGCCTATGTCAGAGACGGCAGACTGTTCGACGGAACGTTTCGGAGCGAGCTGGAAGCGCTCCTGGAAGAATATGACGGAAGCGAAACTTAGCGAAAGACTGGGGCGGCAGCTATATGGCGGTTATCGCTCGTATTGCTCGATATATTTTGTCAGTTCCGGCAGACGGCCGTCATAAATGACAGAAAGCAGGCTGTTGCAGGAGAGCAGGGCGCGTTTTAACTCATCCATGGTGATGCCGCCCTGTTCCAGCGCGGGTACCATCTCGTCGAGATCGACGACTTTTACAAAACCGTCCGGATACACGATCACGTCAGCCAGCAGGTCAGTGACGATAAATCGGCGGCCGTCCGGGATATATTCGGTGGTGATAATATCACAATAATAATACAGAAGGGAACCGTCTGCACGATAAAATTTGCTGACTTTGTATCCCTCTTTCAGAAAATAACAGGAATAGCCGTGATGCAGATCCTTTCGCGGCTTCAGCGCGTGCCAGCCGGTGACGATGCGGTTTTCATCCCACGACAAAATCGTATCATCTTTGAGTAAAATGCATTCGTCCGGGATGATTCGTTTCCGGTAAAGCAAAGGATAATTCATGGGCAGCCTCCGTTTCTGTATATGTAAAATGCTACACGCGGGACAGGTAAAAGTCAACAGGTTTTTTCAGGTTTGGCTTTACAGAAAGACAATAATTGGATATAATGCAGAATGGGAGTGTGAAATGAGGAAAAGGGAAAATCAAAGGAAAGGTAAGAAAACTGATAAATCAGTATATCAGGCGCTTACGACGATCAGTCAGTTTGGTATCTATATGCTCGTCCCCATTTTTCTATGTTCTTTTTTCGGCATCCTGTTAGATAGAAAAATGGGGACGTCCTGTTTTTTTATGATTGTCCTGTTTTTTGCGGGGGCATTGGCCGGATTTCGCAATGTGTTTCTGCTGGCGAAGCGGATTTACAGTGGCAAGGAGGAACGGACACCGTATGGAGAAAAAAAGCAAAACGGAGATTCCTGATACGCTGAAAGAACTGTTTGCCGGTATTCTCGCAGCCCTGCTCCTGTTTCAGGCGACGATCGTCTGGTTTGTGAGGGACAGACTTTCCTACAGTCTGGGACTGTGGATCGGCGGCGCGCTCGCGGCGGCGCTGGCATGGCATATGTGGAAGACGCTCGATCGGGCGCTTTCGATGGGCGAGGCGGGGGCACAGAAAACAATGCGCCGGCAGTCGGCGGTCCGTTATGGTATGATTGTGGTAATACTGGGCATTCTGATGATTACGGAGGCGGCGAATCCGCTTGCGGCTTTTCTGGGCATTATGACACTGAAAGTAGCGGCATATATACAGCCGATTACCCATAATGTTATATTCAGGTTAAGGAGGTGAATCTATGGGACAAGGGATTTTGTTATCCCAGGGAGCAGATGTGGATTTTATGATCCATGGCGTGTTTTCCTATCATCTGTTCGGTCAGGAGCTGTGGATAACAACAACGCATATCTGTCTGCTGATTGTACTGCTGGTTATCGTCGGTTTCTGCATCGCGGCAAACCGGGTGATGAGGCATGCTTCTGAAGTGCCGGACGGCTTCCAGAATGTAGTCGAACTGATTGTGGAAAAGCTGGACGGCATGGTGGAGGGCGTAATGGGCAGAAATGCCGCAGCATTTGCGAACTACATCGGTACGATCTTTATCTTTATACTCCTGAGCAATATTTCGGGCCTGTTTGGTCTGCGCCCGCCGACGGCGGATTACGGTGTGACGTTTCCGCTCGGTGTGATGACGTTTGCGATCATCCATTTTAACAAGTTCAAACACCAGAAAGTAAGCGGTGTGATAAAAGGGCTGTGTGAGCCGTGGGTATTCTGGGCTCCCATCAATATCATCGGCGATCTGGCGGTGCCGGTTTCTCTGTCGCTGCGTCTTTTTGCCAATGTGTTGTCGGGAACGGTTATGATGGCGCTTGTATATGCTTTGCTTTCCAGAATTGCAATCATCTGGCCGGCAGCGCTGCATGTCTATTTCGATCTGTTCTCCGGCGCGATTCAGACATACGTATTCTGTATGCTGACCATGACCTATGTAAATGATGCAATAGAAGGATAAATGATATTTTTAAGGAGGAAACAAACATGGAATTTAACACAAACTTTATCTTAGGCTGCTCTGCGATCGGCGCAGGGCTTGCGGTAATCGCAGGTATCGGACCCGGCGTAGGCCAGGGTATTGCGGCAGGACATGCGGCTGCGGCAGTGGGAAGGAATCCGGGTGCAAAGTCCGATATTACATCTACCATGCTTTTGGGCCAGGCCGTTGCAGAGACAACCGGTCTGTATGGTCTGCTGATCGCCATGCTTCTGTTATTCGTAAAGCCGTTGATGCCATAGAAGTCTCTTTTACAAAATCTTATGAAAGGAGGCAGACATGGACTCATATTTATTTGACCTGACACCACAGCTTCTGCATGATGCGGTTTTGAGCATGATTGCGGTTTTCACGCTGTTTCTGGTGGCGTCGCATTTGCTGTTCAATCCCATCCGGGATATGCTGAAAAAGCGCCGGGAAAAGATCCAGAGCGAGCTCAGCGATGCGAAGCAGAGCCGCGATGAAGCGCTCAGCCTGAAAGAAACATATGAAGAAAAGCTGAAGGGAATCGAGAAGGAAGCGGAAGAAATACTGAGTGCTGCCAGAAAGAAAGCGCTGGCAAACGAGGCGAAGATTATTGCGGAAGCCAAGGAAGAAGCGGCAAGAATCCGGGAGCGCGCCGTTACGGAAGCGGAACTGGAGAAAAAGAAAGCGGCCGACGATGTGAAAAGAGAGATGGTTTCCATCGCGTCGATTATGGCAGGCAAGGTGGTTGCCGCATCCATTGATACGGCGGTTCAGGACAGCCTGATAGAGGAAACGTTGAAGGAAATAGGTGATACTACATGGCTAAGCTGATTTCCAAAACCTATGGAGAGGCTTTGTATGAGCTCGCCATAGAAGAAAATAAGGTGGATTCCTTTGCGGAAGAAGTGCAGGCGCTGCAGGCGGTACTCGAAGAAAACAGAGAGCTTGACAGCCTGATGAACCACCCCAAGATAATAAAAGAAGATAAGCTTCAGGTAATGAAAAATATTTTTGCGGGGAGAATCGACAGCCAGTTGCTGGGTTTTTTGTCCCTGATCGTTACCAAGGACCGTTATCATGAGGTGCTTCGTATCCTGCAGTATTTTCTGGACAGAGTGAAGGAACTGAAGGGTATCGGGGTTGCGTATGTCACAACGGCGAAAGCTTTGAAAGAAGAGCAGAAACGACAGATTGTCGCAAAACTGCTGGAGACGACCAAATATCAGCAGATGGAAATGCACTATGCGGTGGATACCGCCCTGATCGGCGGCATGGTAATCCGCATCGGTGACAGAGTGGTGGACAGCAGCATTCGCACGAAGCTGGAAGAACTGCAAAGAAAGCTGATGAAGATACAATTAATGCAATAGTAACAAGAAAGGTGCGTATAGATCTATGAATTTAAGACCTGAAGAAATCAGCGCGGTTATAAAGGATCAGATCAGGCGGTATGCTTCGGAACTGGAAGTATCCGATGTGGGTACGGTTATTCAGGTGGCCGACGGAATCGCCCGTGTGCACGGACTGGAAAATGCAATGCAGGGTGAACTTCTTGCGTTCCCCGGGGAAATATACGGAATGGTGCTGAACCTGGAAGAAGATAATGTCGGCGCCGTTCTGCTTGGCAGCCATAAGAATATTAACGAAGGCGATATTGTCAAGACGACCGGCAGAGTGGTAGAGGTTCCCGTGGGCGACGCCATGCTCGGGCGCGTTGTCAATGCCCTTGGGCAGCCGATTGACGGCAAAGGTCCTGTACAGACTGATAAGTACCGCAAAATCGAAAGGGTCGCATCGGGTGTTATCACAAGAAAATCCGTGGATACGCCGCTGCAGACCGGTATCAAGGCCATCGACTCCATGGTTCCGATCGGAAGGGGACAGCGTGAGCTGATTATCGGAGACCGCCAGACAGGAAAGACGGCTATAGCCATTGATACGATTATCAATCAAAAGGGACAGAACGTAAAGTGTATTTATGTGGCAATCGGCCAGAAGGCTTCCACGGTTGCCGGTATCGTAAAGACGCTGGAAGAATTCGGCGCCATGAATTATACGACCGTTGTCGCGGCTACGGCCAGCGAACTGGCGCCGCTGCAGTATATTGCGCCGTATGCGGGATGCGCCATCGGAGAGGAATGGATGGAAAACGGAGAGGACGTGCTGATCATTTATGACGATCTGAGCAAGCATGCGACGGCATACCGTACACTCTCTCTGTTGCTGCGTCGTCCGCCGGGGCGTGAGGCATATCCGGGCGATGTATTCTATCTGCATTCCAGACTGCTGGAGCGCGCGGCCAGAATGAGCGAGGAATACGGCGGCGGGTCGCTGACGGCCCTGCCGATTATCGAGACGCAGGCAGGCGATGTATCCGCATACATTCCGACCAATGTTATCTCCATAACGGATGGTCAGATCTATCTGGAAACAGAGATGTTCAACGCCGGTTTCCGGCCCGCGGTCAATGCCGGCCTCTCCGTATCCCGTGTGGGCGGTGCAGCGCAGATCAAGGCGATGAAAAAGATTGCCGCGCCGATCCGTGTGGATCTGGCACAGTACCGTGAGCTGGCAGCTTTTGCACAGTTTGGTTCCGAACTGGATGCGGATACAAAGGAAAAGCTGGCGCAGGGCGAACGGATTAAGGAAATTTTGAAACAGCCGCAGTATAAGCCGATGCCGGTTGAATATCAGGTCATTATCATTTATGCGGCCACCAATAAATATCTGCTCGATGTCCCGGTGGAAGAGATTACAGCGTTTGAGAAAAATTTCTTTGAATTTCTGGATACGAAATATCCCGAGATCCCGGAAAACATCAGAAAAGAAAAAGTGATTTCCGACGAAACGGAAGGATTGCTGCAGAAGGCGATTGCAGAGTTTAAACAGTGAGTGGAAAGGGTGATATGTTATGGCCTCGATGATAGACATCAAACGACGCAAAGTCAGTATTCAGAGTACTCAACAGATTACCAAAGCCATGAAGCTTGTATCCACGGTAAAGCTCCAGCGTGCGAAACTGCGCGCGGAGCAGTCGAAAGCATATTTTGACTGTATGTACGAGACCGTTACCTCCATGCTTGCGAAAACCGGTCACAGCGACCATCCGTATCTGAAAGGCGGCGGAGGCAAAAAGGCTGTGGTTGTTATCACTTCCAACAGAGGGCTTGCAGGCGGGTATAATTCCAATGTGATCAAACTGATCACCAATGGAACGCTGCGGAAAGAGGAACTGCTGATCTATGCAGTGGGAAAGAAAGGCAGAGATCTCCTTTCCCGCCGCGGGTATGAGATCGCAGGCGATTTTTCCGATATGATAGAGGAACCGCAGTATCCGGACGCGCTGCGTCTGGCAGGCACGCTGCTGGCGGATTTTGCGGAAGGAAAGATCGGGGAGATTTATCTGGCTTATACCGTATTCAAAAATACGGTCAGTCATATTCCGACGCTCCTGAAACTGCTTCCCGTAGAGGGGACGGCCGTGGATGCAGCGGAAGACAAGACGGCGCAGGTTCCGATGAATTTTGAACCGGAAGACGACGAGGCGCTGGATTTGATCATTCCGAAGTATATTACCAGTCTGCTTTACGGAGGACTGGTGGAAGCGGCGGCCAGTGAAAACGGTGCGAGGATGCAGGCGATGGATTCGGCGACAAGCAATGCGGAAGAAATAATCAGCCATCTGACGCTCCTGTATAACAGAGCGCGCCAGGGTTCTATTACGCAGGAATTGACGGAAATCATAGCTGGTGCGGAGGCAATCAGTTAGTGGTATATAAGAAATCCCGATAAAATAAAGGAGTGAAACAGAAAAATGGCAGAAGTGAACAGCGGAAAAATCACTCAGATTATCGGTGCTGTGCTGGACATCAAGTTCAGCGAGGGAAAACTTCCCGAGATCAATGAAGCAATCCAAATTCCAACCAAAGACGGCGGGAAACTGGTTGTGGAAGCAGCACAACATCTGGGCGATGATACGGTAAAATGTATTGCCATGGGTTCTACGGACGGTCTTGTGAGGGGTATGGAAGCGATTGCGACGGGAGCGCCGATTACCGTGCCGGTAGGCGAGAATACGCTCGGACGTATTTTCAATGTACTGGGAGAACCTATTGATAATAAACCGGCGCCGGAAGGAGTGGGGCATGAACCCATTCACAGAGCGGCACCGGCCTTTGAGGAACAGTCAACCGAAACGGAACTTCTGGAGACCGGTATTAAAGTCGTGGATCTGCTCTGCCCGTATCAGAAGGGTGGAAAGATCGGCCTGTTCGGCGGTGCGGGCGTAGGGAAAACCGTACTGATTCAGGAGTTGATTCGTAATATCGCAACAGAGCACGGCGGATACTCCGTGTTCACAGGTGTGGGAGAGCGGACAAGGGAAGGAAACGACCTGTATCATGAAATGCAGGACTCCGGCGTTATTGATAAGACGACGATGGTATTCGGTCAGATGAACGAGCCGCCGGGAGCCAGAATGCGCGTGGGGCTGACCGGCCTGACAATGGCAGAGTATTTCCGTGACAAAGGCGGAAAGGATGTGCTGCTGTTTATCGACAATATTTTCCGCTTTACGCAGGCAGGCTCCGAAGTATCGGCGCTGCTCGGGCGTATGCCTTCCGCGGTTGGGTATCAGCCTACGTTGCAGACGGAGATGGGTGCGCTTCAGGAGCGTATCACTTCCACGAAAAACGGATCCATCACGTCCGTTCAGGCCGTCTATGTGCCTGCGGATGACCTGACTGACCCGGCTCCGGCAACGACGTTTGCGCATTTGGATGCGACAACGGTACTGTCGCGTTCCATCGTGGAACTGGGTATTTATCCGGCCGTTGACCCGTTGGAATCCACGTCCAGAATACTGGATCCCCGAATCGTGGGAGAGGAGCATTACCGGGTATCGAGAGCGGTACAGGAAATTCTGCAGAAATATAAAGAGCTGCAGGATATTATCGCGATTCTCGGTATGGATGAACTTTCCGAAGAAGATAAGCTGGTTGTGGGCCGTGCGAGAAAGGTACAGAGATTTTTATCCCAACCCTTCTTCGTGGCAGGGCAGTTTACCGGTCTGGAAGGAAAGTATGTGCCGATCGGTGAAACGATCCGCGGATTCCGTGAGATTATTGAAGGAAAACATGATGACATTCCGGAGAGCTATTTCCTGAATGCAGGAACGATTGACGATGTCCTTGCCCGTGTAAAGTAAGGGGTGAGAGCGGATGGCGGAAGGAAATACATTTTTATTAAAAATTATTACGCCCGACAGGATTTTTTATGAAGGGGATGCTTCGATGGTAGAGTTTAATACGACCGAGGGTGAAATCGGTATCTACCGGGAGCATGTTCCCACGACGGTGATTGTCGCGCCGGGAATTCTGACGATCACCGAAGAAGGCGGCGAAAAAGATGCGGCGCTGCATGCGGGGTTTGCCGAGATTCTGCAGGATAAAGTGACGATTATGGCCGAGGTGATCGAGTGGCCGGCCGAAATCGATCTTGAGCGCGCCGAGGAGGCGCGCCGCAGAGCGGAGGAACGTCTTGCTTCCAAAACGCCCGAGACCGATGTGGCGCGGGCAGAAACTGCTCTGCAGAGAGCGATTGCACGAATTTCGGTGAAAAAATAGAAAATTTGGAATTGTGGCGAAACTATAATGCCGGGATATGGATGATGATAGGGCATCCGTATCCCGGCATTGTATCATTGTGTGGTATGCGTCCTATCGTTCCAATAAATATCCGTCCATGCGGAAGTCGATGAAGCAGTCTGTTTCCGCATCGTAGGTAAAGGATATGGTTCCCAGATACAACGCGTGGTTTTCATCTGTTTCATAGAGTTGATGCGCGGCAAAGGCGTCGCCAATAACGCCGTTACTGTCGGCTTGTTTCATATAATAGGTAAAGAGTCCGCCCAGATCAATGGTAAAGTCCGGTTTTTGGGCGGGGAGTAACGGATAGTGGGCGAGAAAATCCTGTTTGCCCGGTATATCTTCGAGATCATGATAAGAATCCCGCCAGGAGGCGGCTTCAACAGGATAGCAATAGCGATACCCTTCGACGGATATTTTATCTGTGGAAGCCGAAGTATGATAATGCATGGCGGCAGCGGCTGCATCATAATCATTGTAGGATAAGAGTGCCTCGAGGCGCTCCGTATCCGCTTCGCTGAGCGTATCCAGATATTTTCGGCCGGAATATTCATAACGCAGAAAGGCGTAAGCGCCGCCATAGCGGTCGCGGAGTTGCCGAAAGCGATCGGCCTGTTCCGGCGGCAGGGATGCGGCGCCGCTGTCGTTTTGTATGCGGATAATGCGCGTCTGTTCTTCCGCCGGCAGTGCCAGAAAACGTTCCACTGCCGATCGCTGACTGAGACAGGAGAGCGCGTTCATATTGACAAAAGGCGCAAACACGGCAATCAAAATAAACGATGCCAGCAGGGGCAGCAGTATATGCAGTTTGGAGCGTTGGAAGCGGTACATGGCCAGAAAAATACATTCAAAGATCAGAAAGACAACCGCCGCATAGCGCAGCGGGGTAACGCCGTTTTGCCGGAGCCGGATGCCGATGGAATATATCTGCAACGGCAGAAACGGCAGAAATAAATACGGCATGATCTGCATAATCCGGTGCAGCGGGTTATGCTCCCGATAACAGGAAGCCATAAGGCAGACCGGCGTTCCGATCACAAAAAACTGTCCCGTAATGCGGAAGATGGCGTTGGACGGGATTTCCCGCAGCACAAGTATTTTGAGCAGATAACAGTAAATGACAGCGCAGGTGATGACGACCATGCCCGAGAGGACATACTTTATGAGCAGGCCGGCAAAACCGTCTTCCGGCTCATCCACATATGGTTCATTGTTTTGTGCGGCGTTCTGCGGATAAAAAGAGAGCAGAAAGGAGGACATATAGTACAGGCCGAACAGTAGCATTTGTACCTCGATGGAAATGTCCCATGGCAGGCCAAAAAGAATCTGCAAAATACCGGTGATCAGAGAGACACCGGCCATGAGCAGAAACCAGGTCAGATGGTATCGGATCGCCCTGCCGAAGACACGTGTAAGATACACTTCCAGGGAACAGGACAGTTGTCGATAGCAAAGCCATACACCGGACAGAAAACAGATCAGAAAATAAGCAGCCGTATAGCGAAATACCAGCGTGCTCCATGCAGGGGTCTCCCAGCCTGCCGGATTGCCGATACGGGAGAAACACCAGGACAGCGTTGACAATAGCAGATTAAGCCCCATGGCAGCGGCATATTGTTTTTTGCGGTCACGATTCAGAAAGAACGCTTCGGCCAAAAAGCTGCCGCTTCCGAAATAAAAGAGAAAGAGCAGCATTTTTTCGACAATCTGTTGGTCATCTTCCGCGATAAAGGCGCCGGTGACAACAAATGTGAAAAGCCAGATTGCGCCCAGTGTGGCCGGAAAGCGGCGGAGAGAAGGCGGGATACGGACCGGCAATGGTTTTTTGTTTTTTTCTGTCATGAAAACATCCTTTCTGCCCGGCGGCGGGGGATTCATCTGTGCGTTCGTTCAGGAAAATTATATCACATGTGCCGGGCGCTGTCCGGCAGTATGATAAAATTTCAGGTTGTTCTTTGCGCGGAAAAACAGTAGAATAGAAAGGAAACGAAAAACAGGAGATGGTATTTTATGGAACGGCTGGAAGATATTTTACGGCAGTCGGCGGAAGAAGGATTGTATCAGATTGTGGTCAGCGGTCCCCGCAGGAAGGGCGGAGCGGAAAAGATAAAGATACGGCCGGTTATGCTGCAGGGCAGGCTGTGCTATCAGGAAAGCCGTTTTATGGGGACGAAGGTATTTCATGAGAACAGGACTGCGGAGGAAATGATCCGGTCGGCTGCGGAAATGATGGACGGCGGGTTCCGCCAGATGCAGATTCATGCGAAGGGCTGGCAGGCAACCGCGCTGGCAGGAAAAAAAGGGAATATTACAATCAGGAAACGGCTTATGGAAACGGATTTTACGCCGGAGCTTTCCCATAACAGAAAAAAGAAATATATTCTGGATGAAACGATTCCGGTCGGATTTTTGCAGGATCTGGGCGTACAGACGCGGGATGGCCGGATTGTGAAAAGCCGTTATGATAAATTCCGGCAGATCAACCGCTTTCTGGAGCTGATCGAAGATATTCTGCCGGCGCTGCCACAGGAAGGGCCGGTACGGATTGTGGATTTCGGCTGCGGGAAATCCTATCTTACGTTTGCCATGTATTATTATCTGAAAGTACTCAAACACTATGATGTGAAAATTTCCGGCCTGGACCTGAAGGCGGACGTCATTCGCACCTGTAACGGGCTGTGTGAAAAATACGGCTATCGGGATCTGCATTTTTATCAGGGTGATATTAGAGATTTTGACAGAGCGGAATGCGTGGATATGGTGGTATCGCTCCATGCCTGTGATACGGCTACGGACTATGCGCTTTTTCGGGCAGTCAAATGGAATGCAAAAGTAATTATGGCCGTGCCCTGCTGCCAGCATGAACTGAACCGGCAGATGACGTGCGAGCCGCTGACGGAAGTATTTTCCTATGGCCTGCTCCGGGAACGGGCGGCGGCGCTGTTTACCGATGCCCTGCGGGGAAAGCTGCTGGAAGCGCAGGGGTATGATACGCAGATACTGGAGTTTATCGATATGGAGCATACGCCGAAGAATATTATGATTCGGGCCGTTCGCTGCGCACAGTGCGGGGAGAAGGATGCCGGGCCGGGCAGAGAACGGAATAAGAAAGAAAAGGCGGACGCACTGATGGCATTCCTCGGAGTGCAGCCGACATTGGAATTGCTTTTACGGGAGTTATAGAGTATGAAGAAGATAATCGTAAAGATCGCAATATGGCTTGCTACTTTTTTTCTTTCCATATTAATCGTGGGCCGCTTTATGAATCAGGGCAATACAGATATGACAGTGGAAATGGGGCCTGCCACGCTTCCGCTTGTCTATATGAGTCAGGGGGATGAGCGTGTCAATTGCCTGTACGGATATGTGAAAGAGATGCAGGGCAGTACAATGCGGGATACGATCACACCGCTCGCAGCAGGGAGAAAGCTGTCCATTACCATTGAAAAGATGGGATGCCGCATCAGAAGTCTGCGCTTTGAAGTGCGGAGTGTGGATGGAAAGCGGCTGGTGGAAGCCACGGATCTGACGCAGTACGACGAGGACGATGAGCGCATTACGGCTGATTTTACCATAAAAGATCTGATTGAGACAAATATGGAATATAATCTGATTTTGCTGGTAGAAGACACAGATGGACGTTTGATTCGTTATTACACGAGAATTATACAGGCGGACGATTATCATGCGGCGGAGAAGCTTGCCTTTGTCAAAAATTTTCACCGGCAGACCTTTGACAAGGAGGCGGCGCGGGCTTTGACCACGTATCTGGAGTCCAATGCGGAAGGAGATAACAGTACGTATCACCATGTCGATATTCACAGCAGCTTTGACCAGATTACATGGGGGGATCTGGCAGTGCGGGAAGAGGTGGAACCGATCTATGCGATCCGGGAACTGGGATCTTCCGTCGCCAATATCAAAGTCTCCACGATCGTCAGTACCGGGCAGGGAAAAGGAAAATCTTATTATAATGTGGAGGAATATTTCCGTGTCCGCTATACGGAGGAGCGAATCTATCTGCTCAATTACGAGCGGGATATGAATCAGATTTTTGAACCAAAGAGTGACCATGCGTTTGCCAATAATAAGATTATGCTTGGCATTCACAGTGCGGATATGGAGATGGCGGAGAGCGACGGGGGAAATGTGCTTGCCTTTGTCAATGAAAACCGTCTGTATACGTATAATGTTAGCGATAATAAATTTGCCGCATTGTTCGGATTTTATGATGCGGAAAACGGAGATATGAGGACGCTGAATCCTTCGCATGATATTCGCATTTTGAATGTGGATGAAACCGAAAATGTGCTGTTTCTGGTTTATGGTTATATGAACCGGGGGCGGCACGAAGGAGAGGTCGGTCTTCAGGTATATTATTATAACAGTATGCTCAATACGATTGAGGAGATGGCTTTTATACCGGATAATCGCTCTTATGAGCGGGTAAAGGCGGATATAGAGCAGCTTTGTTATGTTGACAATGGAAATCTGCTGTATGTCATGCTTTCGGGCAACGTATATGAGATCAGTTTGGAGCGAAAGAATTACAGGACGATTATATCGGATCTGAGAGAGGACTCTTATCAGATTTCAGAGAGTAACCGGATGATTGCATGGCGGAGTGCAGTGGAGGCAGAGAGCAGCGAACTCACGCTTTTGAATCTCAGTTCCAAAAAGCAGACGGAAATGAAGCAGGGAAGCAATATTCTGCTGACGCCGCTTGGTTTTATGGGAGAAGATCTGATTTACGGCCTGACACGCATGTCGGATATTGAAAAGGATGAGAGCGGTAAGGTTGTCATTCCGATGTATGAGATCCGCATTCAGAATGAAAATGACGAGATTTTGAAGAAATATGCACAGGAAGGCGTCTATGTTGTCGATGCGGAAATCCGCGAAAACCAGATCATTTTGAAACGCGTGGAGCGGGACGCGGAATCGATGCAGTATACGCCGGTCAGCGACGATCAGATTATGAACAATGAAGAAGTTGTCACGGGCGACAATACGATTGAGCTGGCGGTGACAGAGGAATTTGAGACTGTTGTGCAGATTGGGGTTAAGAAATCGATTGACAAAAACAGCATTAAATTTCTGACGCCGCGGGAAGTGCTGTTTGAAGGGGGCCGTGAGGTGCCGATTGAGCCGCCGGCGTCCGATACCGAGCATTATTATGTCTATGGCGTGCGGGATATTGAGGGCATTTATACGGATGCGGGAAACGCCGTGACCCATGGCGCCGCTATTTCCGGCGTGGTTGTAAATGATGCGGGCGCTCATGTCTGGAAGGCCGGGGACAGAAGTGTGAAAAACCAGATTATGAAGATAACCGGCGATCTGGCGGATGAAGAAAGAAACAGTCTTGCCGTGTGCCTGGACACGGTTCTTGCCTATGAGGGCGTGCAGAGAAACACGGCGTATATGTTGCAGCGCGGTATGACTGTGGTGGAAATTTTGCGGAATAATCTGCCCGACGCGCAGATATTGGAACTGTCCGGCTGTTCATTGAACGCCGTTCTGTATTATGTCAACAGGGACATCCCGGTTCTCGCCATGCTGAACGATGGCAATGCGGTACTGATCGTCGGGTTTAACGAACTGAACACGGTTTTGATGGACCCGCTGACCGGGGAAGTGTACAAGAAAGGGATGAACGATTCCACGGAATGGTTTGAGGAGAACGGGAACAGCTTTATTACGTATATTCGCGAATGAGAGCGGAAGAAAAGGAATCGCCTGTCGATTGCGGACATTTTTGGGGCGATTCATGCGCGGCGCCCCCTTTTTTTGTCGGCAGCATGTATCATAATACGGGAACGTTACTCTCTGTTAATCAGACGAAGAAAGGAAAAAAACATGAGCAAAAAAAGAATTGTATCCGTATTGCTAAGCCTTCTGTTGCTGTGCTGCAATACCATCCCGGTTGCCGCCGCCGGGGAATCCAAAGCTATCAACGCTGCCTTTATAACTGTTGACGCGCCTGCAACGGGGAATATCCCTGCGGCGACAGCCAGCCTTTCCGCCGGTTCGAACGGCACGGTCAACTCTGTCGTTCAAAACGTAGCCTGGAGCGGGCAAATGGACGTCAATGGCACGTTTATGCCCCGGGTGAAATATACCGTTACCTTTACGCTGGGGATCGCCCCGGGTTCCGACTATTATTTTTCTGACAAAGAGAATTCCTTTACCGCCACAGTCAATGGCAAAGAGGCAGATGAGGTTCTCTGGTATGCCAATGACCGGATCGAGGTCATCTATACATTCCCCGCTTTTGGCACCGGGAATATTATTACCAAAGCCAACATTACAATGGCGACTCCGGAGGCCGGGAAGACACCTGCGCTGGAGGCCCATATTCCCGCAACGGCCAGCACCTATGTAAAGAGTATTTTCTGGGAGGGGCCTCTTGACGGCAATGGCTGTTTCCAGCCCGGTACGGAATACACTGCTTATCTGACGCTGGGTATCAAAGAAAAGGGGCGGAGATTTTCTAAAAAGAGTTTTGATGCCATTGTCAACGGCGTCACCATTGACAGCGTAGTCCGCAACTCCGACACGGAAATTATCATTCCTGTGGAATTTGAAGCAACTCCAATTCCTGCGCCCGCGGCGCCATAACAGTCCGTTATGTCCGAGCCTCTTGCTTTGCAAGAGGCTCGTTTGATTTCGTTGCACATACCGCAATAACCACGACAAACGCACGAATGAACAAACTGTAAACGGTGCATAAACTGAGATGAACAGAAGCGGAAAAGCCCTGCGGTACAATATACTTCCGACCTTGACTTTTTCCCAATTCGCTGTATAATAAAATTTCGGAAAAAGCCGCAAAAAACAAGGTTTTTCCCATATCATAACGTCAGTTCGAGACCTTCCTGACGTCAGTCACAGGCAAAGCCTGCAACTGGCGCGGCGCTCGTCGAGTTTTCGTTCATGCAGGGCATGACGAAAGTTCTCCTCGCTGCCCGCGCAAAACAAAACTAAAGGAGACAAAAAAATGAATAACAAAAAAGTACTGTTCCTGACACAGGCAGCGATGGTTGCTGCCCTTTATGTCGTATTGACGCTGACAGCCAATCTGTTCGGTCTGGCGTCCGGGGCGATTCAGATACGCCTGTCCGAGATGCTCGCCGTTCTTCCGGTATTTACGCCCGCTGCGGTTCCGGGACTGTTTATCGGCTGTTTTTTGAGCAATCTGTTGACCGGATGCTGCATTCTCGACATTGTTATGGGAAGTCTGGCAACTTTGCTCGGCGCGGCCGGCGCCTGGCTGCTTCGCCGCTGGAAATGGGCTTCGCCGGTTCCGACGATCGTGGCCAACGCCGTGATTGTTCCCTGGGTGCTCACATCGCCGTATGGCTATGGGCTTACCGACGCCTGGTGGTATCTGGTGGCCACCGTGGGAGCGGGAGAGATTATTTCGTGCGGGATCCTGGGCACTGTGCTGCTTTTTGCCCTGGAGAAATACGGCCGGCGTATCTTTGTCTGAAAATATATTGTCGTTACCGGCCGTAGTGGAGTAGACAGATTGCGAATAATCCTATATAATTTATACATATGATATTACTGTTGTTG
>CATLGN010000002.1 GCA_949935685.1 uncultured Lachnospiraceae bacterium
GTCTTTCCGTTCCAGCGGATTACATTCTTAGTCGTATCGCGAAATCCCTCCGTCGCCTCCTCGTAAATAACATAATGGTTGTTATTTTTTTTGTAATACTGGGCGGCTGTGATCGTTTCCAGATCGCCCGCTTCGTTTTCCCCTTCAAACTGCAGACCCCTGATCGAAAGTAATACATCTTTTGTCATATGCTCTCCTCTAATATTCTTCTATATGAATCAATTTTGCCGACAAAATACCATATTTGATAATAGAATTGGCAAACCGGATAAACTTATCCGCCGCATCACTGACAAAGAAACGGTAGCGGTTCGTCCCCAGCTCCGGCTTTGTCTCATTCAGCATCCGCTCCGCTTCCAGCATGCCGCGCAGTTCCCGCGCCGTCTCATAAGCGGGATTGACAAGCGTCACGCCTGCGCCCATCACCCGCCCCACCGTTTCCCGGATCAGCGGATAATGCGTACAGCCCAGAACGAGCGTATCAATGCCGCTGTCGATCAGGCCGCTCAGATAACGCATGGCAATTTCATCCGTAACCGGGTCGTTCAGCAGCCCTTCTTCTACCAGCGGGACAAACAGCGGACAGGCTTTGCCGATTACCTCCGCATTGGCGTCATGCTCTTTTATGTACCGTTCATAAATCTGACTGTTTATGGTCGCTTCGGTGCCGATCACACCGATTTTCCCGTTCCGTGTGGCATCCAGCGCCACGCGCGCACCGGGTTTTACCACACCAATTACCGGTATGTCCATTTCCTGTTCGATCTCATCCAGCGCATATGCGCTCGCCGTATTACAGGCGGCGACGATCGCCTTGACATCCTGCGTTTTCAGAAACCGTATAATCTGCCGGGAATATCGTGTCACTGTTTCTTTCGACTTGCTTCCGTATGGTACCCTTGCCGTGTCTCCGAAATAAACAATCCGCTCATTGGGGATCTGACGCATAATCTCACGTACAACCGTCAGTCCGCCCACGCCGGAATCGAATACTCCGATCGGTGCGCTGTTATTCATCTTCATTTCCTCTTATATCCGTTATAATCTCCCAAAACCTGCTTTTCACCTCTATCTCCCCCGGTTCCGCATCCAACATGGAAAAAAATTCCCCCGCCGGAGAAAGCCCGGCCTCCGCTTCTTCTCCTGAAACCTGAAACGTGTCTTCCCCCAGACTGAAATTTGGATACAGCAGTCCCCACCAGGCTGCCGACAAAACGACAAGAAATGCGAATTCTCTTATATATATGTGAAAGCAGATTTTCTTTATGCGCGTTATCATGGCTTACCTCCCATTTCATTTCTTTATTGGGAAGTTTTACCAGATTTTTTCTCTTTATACAGACAGCGTCATCGGCCGCCGGCCGCCGCCCCCTGTTCTTTCTGAATCTTGCGCATGATCGCCTCTTCCTGATTGTTTATGTGTACCTTTACGATCGTGGCCGCCTTCTCTTTATCGTTTTCCATAATGCTGTCGAACATAATCCGGTGTTCGCTCATGATCTGGGAATGTTTGGTGACGTCTTTGATATACTCGAAACGGTATCGATACATCTGCTCGCCCAGATTACTGACAAGCTGCATCAGCCGCATATTTCCGGAAAGCTCCACAATCGCATCATGAAACGCCACATCCGCACTCGCAATGGCGCCGGTGTCGCCTGTCCGCACGGCCGTCTCCACCTGATCGAGTTTCTGACGCAGATCTTCCTTATTTTCCTCTGTAATCCGTTCGCATGCCAGCTCAATCGCCAGACTTTCCAACGCCTGTCTGACTTCCAGCACATCTTTCAGATTCTTCTCCGTGATATTGGCAACTTCCGCGCCCCGTCGGGGCACCATCGTCACCAGCCCTTCCAGTTCCAGCTTGCGGATCGCCTCCCGAATCGGCGTCCGGCTGACTCCCAGACGGTTTGCCAGATGAATCTCCATCAGCCGCTCGCCCGGTTTCAATTCCCCGGTCAGAATTCCTTTCCGCAGCGTTTTGAAGACAACATCCCGAAGCGGAAGAAATTCATCCATATTAACCTGCAGTCTGTCTTCTTTCATGCGTATCCTCCCCTGTCACTGTCTTTTTTCCCTGCACCCCCGGTCCGTAAATGCGGCGATGTGCAGATGCTTCGCCTTCCCCTCTTTTCGCAGCGCGTCGCATGCCGCCGCCGCCTGCTCCGGCGTCGCAAAAATACCGAATACCGAAGGACCGCTGCCGCTCATCAGCGCCGCCATGGCGCCGTTTTTTTTCAGCGACGCCTTTATCTCCGAGATCACGGGATACTGCCGTTCCGTTACCGTTTCCAGTATGTTTTCCATATGCATGCACATCCCGTTCCCGTCGCCGGCCCGGATGGCCGCCTCCACGGCTTTTATGTCAGGGTGGCGCGTAATTGTCTCCACATGCAGATTATCGTAGACATATTTGGTGGAGACATCCACATCCGGCTTGGCGATCACGACAATTCCCTCCGGTACCGGCGGAAGCGGCGTCAATATCTCACCGATCCCCTCCGAGCGCATCGTACCGCCCACAATGCAAAACGGCACGTCGGCGCCGATGCGGACTGCCAGCCGCTGCATCACTTTCTCGTCCATCCCGAGCGCAAACATCCGGTTCAGTCCATGAAATACGGCCGCCGCGTCGCTGCTGCCGCCCGCCAGTCCCGCCGCCATCGGAATCCGCTTCCGCAGCGTTATCTTCACCCCTTCCGTTATGGAATACCGTTCCATAATCAGCCGCGCCGCCTTACAGACAAGATTGCGTTCGTCACAGGGAAGCGCTTCCGTATCGGTCTGCAGACAAATGCCCGTTTCCGCGCGCTCAAATGTCAGTTCATCAAATAATTCCACAGTCTGCATAATCATATGCACCTGATGATACCCGTTTTCCAGCCGTCTCACAACATCCAGTCCCAGATTAATCTTCGCCATTGCCTGCAGTGTAAATGCTTCCATATCGCTGTCCATCTCCATTTGTACTTTGTATACATTGAATTGTACCTTATTATATCCAATTTACCGGAATGCGTCAATGTTCAGAAACGGAAAAAGTCTTCGATGTAATATGCTTCCAGCAGGGGTGCAGTAGCTCGGTGCACGGCCGGAATGCTGCACCCCTGCCGGAAGGTCATAATCCAATCAGGACTTTTTTCGTTTCCCTATTAACAATCCTTTCCAATTATCCGATATACAGAGTAATAGCAGGCTGTGCCCGCACGTGGAGCAATATTATAATTCAGAACGGACAAGGAGGTTTTTGAATGAGTGTAAACGGAGTTACATCAAACAACAACACAGATTACGGCGCTTATACGAATACCGGCGCGAAAAATGCAGTTTCCGATGTAAAGAAGGAAGAAAACGCAAATCAGACCAATACCGGCGTTGTTTTTGAAAAATCCGAAGAGAAGGAAAAAGATACGGCAAAAACAACATACAAACCCAACATGGAGCTTGTTGCAAAGTTAAAGGCAGATGCAGAACAGCGCACCGAACAGATGCGGAATCTGGTTATGCAGATGATGACAAAGCAGGGAAGCACATTCGGAGCTGCCAACAGCGACGACGCTATGTGGAAATTCCTTGCAGGCGGTAAGTTTACGGTCAGCGCAGCGGCAAAAGCACAGGCGCAGGCAGACATTGCCGACGACGGCTACTGGGGAGTAAATCAGACTTCCGACCGTATTCTGGACTTTGCAAAGGCGCTTTCGGGCGGTGATCCGGAAAAAATGGAAGATATGAAAAATGCCTTTATCAAGGGCTACAAGCAGGCGACGGGCACATGGGGAAAAGATCTGCCCGACATTTCCAGCCGTACTTATAACGCCGTGATGGAAAAATTCGATAAGTGGAACGAAGAACAGAATAAAAAGGACGATACCGTACAGGATACGACGGAATCACAGGCATAAGGGAAATCCCCAAAATTTCCCGTATGATGAAAAGAGGAGCGGAATCAATCCGTTCCTCTTTTTTATCTCCCCTCTTTTTTGTCATCTCACAATCAATATCTTATCCCCTGCCTTCAGGGTATCCCCGCTCAGATGGTTGGTCTCCCGAATCTGTTCCAGCGGCACATAGTATTTTTTACCCAGTGTCCACAGATCATCGCCGTCCCTTGCCACATATGCCACAATCGCCGGCAGTTCCCGGATCGCATCCATATCCGGCTCCGATATAATAACATCCGTTATCGTATCTTCTTCGACACTGCAGAACCCAAGCAGGCCAAATCCCAGCACTGCCTTTATATCCAACTCGCTGCCGCTCATCGCCGTCACAGAAAGCTGATCAATAACAGGCGCTATGTCATAACTGCACGCTTCGCTGATGCCAGGCGCTTCCAGCACATAATGAAACGGCAGTTCTGCCCGGTAAGATGCCAGCCCGTTTCCCTCTTCTGCAAGATAAATTGCTTCCACCGTCAGCGTTCCCGTCAGCTCGACACCGTCTTCCAAAAGCTGTGTCTCCTCTATCAGCGCTTCAGCGCTGCTATGACAGATTTCCGTCATATCCGGCGCGCCGGCGGGCAGTTTGATCTGTTCCATCACTTTTGTTTTGCCGGAAGTGCGCAGCATCATACGACTGAAAACCGCCTGCCGTGTCACCGCCTGTACGTCGCGGGATACGCCATATACATCCGTCAGCGCTTCCACCTGTTCTTCCTCATAGAGCTTAATGTCCAGCTCCACCACAAGATCAAGGCACACAACCCGTTCCTCTCCGTCAAAATCCGTCCGCACTTCTGTCTCATTGTGCGTAATATGCCACGAAATATCGGGAATCATGGCTTCCCCGCTCCCCTGACATTCCAGAATCTCACGGAAAGGGATGATCTTTTCAAAACATTTGACCGGATCGCCTTCTCCCTCGCCTTCATAGATCAGAAAGACCTGTATCTCCCCCTGTGCGGCAATCTGTCCGTTCAGCGCCTCAAAATTCATCCCCGATATGCGAACATCATCCCAGATCACCTCGCCGATATTCGGATAGCTCCGCGGCATTTCGATCTCTTCCTTAAACCGCAGAATGTCTTTTTTCTGTATGGCGATCTCCGTCACCGTCATTTGCTTTTTCTTTGTCTCCACCGGCTCCTCATGGTACAGATCCGATGCAATCTCTTCATCGTAAAGCTCTTCCACGCAGAGATTCAGAGAAAGCAGCGCACGTATGCTCAGTTTGCGGGAATTGATCATATCGATTGTCATATCTTCCAGTCTGGCATCGCTCTCCACATTGTCCCCGCTACGTACCCCTTCCATATATACCTGTTCTTCGAAGGGAACCTGCCCGTCCATACGATTGACCGAGCCGTCTTCCGCCATATAAAGAATGCGGAATTCCAGCTTTCCCTTTACCGTCACATGATCCTCCGACGGTTTGATCTCATCGATGGCAATCCTTCCTTTCTGCAAAATCATGCGCTCCATATCCGGCTTCTGATCCGGCACATTTCTGTCATCTTCCAGCGTAATCTGCGTGGAAGCCCTGCATTTCACACGATCCATATGTATATTTTTCCTGATTAATTCCATGAAAATACCTCCCTGTGTCTCCCATACCTAAGGTCTTACATCCTTACACTAAGGTATGACACAGAGAGGTTCTTTATGCACATGACCGTGCCCGGAATTTACCGCGTTTCCGGCATATAACCGGAGCTGTATCAGCGGACACAGCCGATCAGTTCCCGCACATCGGTGATCTCGTATTGTTCCATATAAGCTTCCATTCCCTCCAGGACATGCAGCGTCGCATACGGATCTGCAAAGTTCATGGCGCCCACGCATACCGCCGTTGCGCCGGCCATCAGGAATTCAATGGCGTCTTCCCCGGTTGCAATGCCTCCCATACCGATAATCGGAATGTTGACCGCCTGCGCGCACTGGTACACCATCCGTACCGCCACAGGTTTCACCGCCGGGCCGGAGAGACCGCCCGTTTTATTCGCCAGCGCAAACGCCCGTTTATGAATGTCAATCTTCATGCCGGTCAGCGTATTAATCAATGAAACAGCGTCCGCGCCCCCCGCTTCGGCGGCTCTGGCCATCTCGGTAATATCTGTGACATTCGGGCTCAGTTTCATAATGACCGGCTGGCGGGCCTTTTTCTTCACCTGCGACGTAATGTCATACAGACAGTCCGCATCCTGTCCAAACGCAATCGCGCCCTCTTTGACATTCGGGCACGATACATTAATCTCCAGCATATCCGCCCGGGTATCGCCGAGCGCCTCCACCACTTCCAGATACTCCTCCACCGTCTTGCCGCATACATTGACGATAACGCGGGTATCAAACGATTCCAGAAAGGCCAGATCCCGTTCCCGGAAAACGGCAATCCCCGGATTCTGCAAACCGATGGCGTTCAGCATGCCGCCATATACTTCCGCGATCCGGGGCGTCGGATTGCCCGGCCAGGGACTTGCCGCGACCCCCTTCGTCACAACGCCGCCCAGTCTGTTCAGATCCACAAATTCTCCGTATTCCATCCCGGATCCAAATGTCCCGGAGGCTGTCATAACCGGATTTTTGAAGCTGACGCCCGCAATGCTTACTTCCGTTTTTCTCATATGTCCACCTCTCCCGCTTCAAAAACCGGCCCCTCGGTACAGACTCTTGCATTGTTTACATGGGAATGCGCATCTTTCCGGGTCGTCCTGCACACACATCCCAGACATGCGCCGACACCACAGGCCATCCGTTCTTCCAGTGAAATCCAGGCCGGAATTCCCTGCTCCTGCGCATATTTTTTGACTGCGCGCAGCATGGGCATCGGTCCGCAGGCATAGATCAGATCCCCTTTCAGATTATGCGCTGCCAGAATGTCCATCACATTTCCCCGGATGCCCGCGCTGCCGTCCTCCGTCGCCGCATAAAATGTACCATACCGTTCCAGATCTTCCCGCAGAAACAGATTGTTGTCCCGATAGCCCGCCAAAATCAGCTTTTCGCCCGGCAGTTCTTTCGCAAGCTGCAGCAGCGGCGGGATGCCGATGCCGCCGCCCATCAGTATCGCCCGTTTTCCCGCCGCTTCCGAAACGGGAAAGCCATTGCCGAGAACGCCGGTCACAGCAATATCATCCCCCGGTCCGTATGCGGAAAACTCCCCCGTCCCTTTGCCGACGCGACGGTATACAATACGCAGCCGGCCCGCTTCCCGATCGGTCTCGCAAATGCTGATCGGTCTGGGCAAAAGTGTGCTCTCCGCCCGCGGATAAATCATCAGAAACTGCCCCGGCTCCGCCTGCGGCGCCAGTGTGGTTTTGATCCACATATCATAAATGCCCGGCGCGATCTCCCGCTGCGACAGTACGCTGCCGATTTCCTTTTTCTTCTGTCTCATCTTGCTTCCCTTTCTTCATATACAATCCTGCCGCCGCAGACCGTACAAATAACCGTCCCGTTCAATTTCATCCCCGTAAAAGGCGAATTGCACGAGCGCGACGCATACCCGCCCGCCGTATAAAGGCCGTCCGCATCAAACAGCACCAGATCTGCCGGCCCGCCCTCTGCCAGGTATCCCCGGTCCATGTCATATAACGCCGCCGGATTGCAGGTCATCTTTTGCAAAAGCGACATTAGTGTCAGATGTCCCGGCCGTACCAACATGGTAATCCCCAAAGGAAGCGCCGTCTCCAGACCGATAATCCCGCTCGGCGCCTGCGTGATCGGCCTGTCCTTTTCCTCCGCGCTGTGAGGCGCATGATCGGTGGCAATCAGATCAATCGTTCCATCCTGCAGTCCTTCAATAATGGCCAGTCTGTCCGCTTCCTCCCGCAGCGGCGGATTCATCTTTGCCAGTGTTCCGTATCGGATAACCGCGTCTTCCGTCAGCGAAAAATGATGGGGCGTGGCCTCGGCATGAACCGCAACGCCCTGCTGCTTTGCCTCCCGCACGAGCGCCACCCCCTCTTTGGTGCTGATATGCTGGATATTGATTACCGCGCCCGTCTCGGCCGCCAGACGAATATCGCGTCGGATCATGCCGATCTCCGCCTCACGGGGAGAGCCGGCGATGCCGTAATGCGCCGATGCCGCGCCGGCGTGAACACCGTTATTGCCGATATAAGCGGGATCTTCCTCATGAAAGCTCAGAACCGCACCGACCGCTGCGGCATCCCGCATCACGCGCGCCGCCAGCGCTTCATCGGTCAGGGGAACCCCGTCATCCGTAAAACCGGCCGCACCGGCCGCCAGCAAAGAGGCCATATCCACCGGTTCCCGGCCCTGCAACCCCTTTGTCACGGCACAGCAGCTTTCCACATGAATGCCTGTTTTCCGGCCCTTTTCCAGCACGTAGGCCAGCGTTTTTTCATTATCCACTGCCGGCTTCGTGTTCGCCATCAGTACCACGGTCGTAAAGCCGCCTCTGGCCGCCGCCCGGCCGCCGCTTATAATGTCCTCCTTGTAGAGAAAACCGGGATCGCGGAAATGTACATGTACATCGATCAGACCCGGCGCAACGATCAGGCCGTCCGCATTGTATTCCTCCATGCCGGTCATATCCAGATTCCACTGTCGGGCATCCCCCATCCGCAAAATCCTGCCTTCTTCCAGAAGAATATCCCGCTTTCCTTCATATCCGCTGTGCGGGTCCATCACATAACCGTTCCGAATCAAAAGTCTCATGCCGCTGCCCCCGTTTCGTATTTTATTCGAAAACCACCGGGCGCTGTGCCTGCCCGGACGATTCCGGTTTTTCCAGTTTGATCACAATATACGGATAAGACGGACTTTCCTGCCCTGTCTCCCCCGGGGAAGGCCCGAGCAGATTCGTATGTACATAAACGGCGTTTTCCGTTTCATACAGTTCCGTCACCGAAATGCTGTAGCCGCCTGTCGGCTGTTTTCCATATCCCACACAGATATACAATGCATTCTCATCCGTAAATGTCAGTCGAAAACTCTCCGCCTTTTTTTCCTCCAGTATGTTCTGCAGCTCCGCCGGAAGCTGTTCCTGCGCCAGTACGGTAAAGGGTAAATCCCTGAGTTTCTCCGTACGGTTCTGTGCCCTGCCGCAGCCCGCCATCAGCCACACCATTATGAGAACCATACCGATCTGTACGATTTTGCGTTTCATATTCTGCCTTCCGGAAAGGTTTTGTACTTACTATATGAATTCTTTTTCCAAAATATGACGGGCTTTATATATACAAAATCAGCAAATTGTATATTTTAGATTGGGTATCCGTTGCACAATATCTGCTGTCTGGATATAATAATACAGTACGACTTTGCTGTAAGGAGGATTTTATGTTACGCTTTTTATTAACATCTTCATTTGTCATACTGTTTCTTGTTTTCAGTATCCCTGTCCTGCTCGTGGAATGGGTTATCGGAAAATATAATCCTGATTTAAAAAACAGGAGCACGCAGGCAATGGTACAATGGGCCTTCCGTGGATGTTCCGTTCTGTCGGGCGCCCGCGTGGATGTCATCGGCAGAGAAAACATACCACAGCAGGGTGCAGTCCTCTATGTTGGCAATCACAGCAGCTATTTTGATATTGTGCTGACATATCTGTGCTTTCCCCGTCCGACCGGCTATGTCGCAAAAGCGGAAATGGAAAAGATCCCGCTGCTGTCTGTCTGGATGCGGAATATCCACTGTCTGTTTCTTGACAGAGACAATATCAAAGAGGGCATGAAGGCCATCCTCAAGGGGATTGAAAAACTGAAATCCGGCATTTCCATCTGCATTTTTCCCGAAGGCACACGCAATACCAGCCCCGATACGATACTGCCCTTCCGGGAAGGAAGCTTTCGTATGGCTGAAAAGGCAAAATGCCCGATTATCCCCGTCAGCATCACCAATTCCAGCGCCATCTGGGAAGCGCATCTGCCCGCCATGAAAAAGGCGCATGTGATCATCGAGTTTGGAACGCCGATTCTGCCGGAAACGCTTACCAGAGAAGAAAGAAAGTTTTTAGGCGCCCACACCCGAAAAATCATTCAGGCAATGTATGATAATAATAAAAAGAAGATTTAACTTTTAATCAATGCCTCGACAATCGTGGAAAACGCCATATTGCGGGACGCTTTGACAAGGATTGTCACCTCCTGCGGCAGACGCCGGAGTTCTTCCAGCATTGTCTGCATGGCCTCTTTCGTTTCATAATATTGAACAAACGTATTGTGCAGTGTCTTTTCCTTCTCTTTGCATCCGCCCTGATACATAAACCGGGCCAGTCTGCCAACGCAGATCAGCCCGGTAATATTTTTCCGAACCGCATATCTGCCAATGTCTGTGTGCAGCATCTTTTCATCGCCCCCGGGACCGCCCAAACCGCTCATATCCCCCAGGACCGCAACGGTCAGTCCGCCCGAGGAGGCCAGTGTATCCAAAGCCGCCTTTACAGACAGCGGACTTGCCTGCTCACAACTGTCAATGACCGTCAGCGTGCCGTTTCTGATAATATTGCTGCCGCTGCCAGACAACGTTAAACCGGCGATTCCCGCCTGGATCTCCTCCACAGTCAGACCATATTGCATGCCGATCGCCGCTGCCGCCAGTGCATGCCGTATCATAGGTTCTCCGGGCAGGGGAATCTCTACCGGAAAACGGCCGGCCGGCGTATGAATCGTCACACTGCTGCCGGCAAGCCCGTGGTTTATCATATTGTCGGCATAAAAATCGTTTCGGCTGTCCAGGCCATACGTAACGGGCCTTTTGTGACGCACGCGCTCAATATTGTGAAGCATATCGTCATCCCCGTTCATATAAACCACCCCGTCATCCTGCAAAAAATCAAACAGTTCTGACTGCGCCTGCAGCACACCTTCCCTGGAGCGCAGAGACTCCAGATGGCAGGAACCGATATTTGTTATAATGCCCGTATCGGGCCCGGTCATCTTACTCATGCGCCGCATTTCACCGAAATGACTGACCCCCATCTCCACGACGGCGATCTCATGCACCGTGCGGACACCGAGCAGGGTCATCGCCACGCCCGCTTCGTTATTCCAGTTTCCCACGGTTTTCCATACGTGGTATCGCTGTCCCAGTACCCCGGCAATAAACTCTTTGAGTTCTGTTTTCCCCACGCTTCCGGTAATGCCGATCACCGGTATATGTAACATGCCTCTGTAATAAGCCGCCAGATCTTCCAGCGCCTGCAGCGAGTCCCGGACAATAATTAAGTTCCCTGCCGTACCGTCGGGAGCCGATTCACAGATGATGCAAACGGCTCCTTTCTCCAATGCTTCCGTAATAAAGTCCGCGCCGCCACACGGCATGCCCTGTATGGCTATATAACAGAACCCTTCCTCCACCTTCCGGCAGTCCAGAGCCACGCCCGTGACTTCCCGTTCTCTGTCCGCTTGCGTCCCCTGATATACGCCGCCGCACGCCCGGACAATATTTTGTAACGTCATATTTTCCATCGCTATATCCGCCCGCTTCTTCTTTATTTACCGCTCAACAGCTCACTTAACAGAAAGATCACCGCGGAAATCTGCACCGGCTCCTGTGCCACAACGCCGCACTGCGCCATCTCCTCATCCCACAGGGAAACATGACAAATACTGTCAGGATTACATCCCATCAGATAGTGAAAATGGTTTTCAATCACCGTATTATATTCATGATTGGTAATAATATGATTTACCACACAAATGCGCAGCGTCTCCTGCAGCAGCCCGGCAGCGTCCCCCGCTTTCCCTCTGTCGCAGACCAGAAAGGGATTCTGCCGGGACAGTTCCGCGATCCCTTCCGCCTCTCCCATGATCTTTCGGATCATCGTATTGCAAAGTTCCATATCCACTTTATTCTTGGTATTCATATACGTAATGCTGCCGAAAAATTCGGCATCTGACAGCGGTTCCGCTTTTTTCGCACTGTTTCCCAGATACTCCTCCGCCAGCCCCAGATACTGCCCGGCGCCTGTCAGACGATACAATTCGGCTGCCGCCATCGCAACCAGGTCATCCGAGACAAACAGATCTTTCTCCCCCTGTTTCCATGCCGCCTCCGCCGCATTCAGACATTCATCGGCCAGCTCCGCATCCGTATTTCTGATCAGCCATGCATACTTTGCCAGCGCCGCCGCCCGGTATATGGCGCACACACCGCTTCGCTCCGGCTGCTCCTGCGCCCGGTGCAGCAGCCATACCGCCCCATAACCGCATTCATCAAGAATATCCGGTATCTCATTGCCGCTTTCCGCAATGCCCGTATCGTCCGTATACACTTCCGGAAACAACTCATAGGAGAGCAAAAGCTGATACATACAAAGGCTGGTTTCGATTTCTCTGGCTTCTCCCGCCGCATCGCTCTGCCAGCCGCCCGCCGCTCCCGCCGTTCCGCCCCGCATCTCATACAGCCGCAGACAGGCCCGCTGAAAAAATGACCGGTTTATATTGTCGGCGATGACAAACGGATAGGATTCTCCGTACCGCGCAATCTGTATATAGTAACTGCCGGGAACGGTAAAATCAGAAAAATCACCATAACTGTCATATTCCGTCCCTTCCGGGATATTTTTCCGTTTCTCTGTCGCACCGGTATAAACGACCGCGCCGCTCTCCGTATCCCGAATCGTAAACGTATCCGGAAGCCCGGTACCGCGGAACACGACAGTCTTATTGCTGCCCGGCTCATACCCAAGGCGGTCGATACACACATTCGGACGCACAGGCGGCGCCTCGCAGGAAATATCCGCATTCTCAGGCAATGTCTCCTGTGTTTCCACGGCGGCAGGAGCGTACGCCGCCGCCCGTCCACAGGCTGTCAGAAGTATCATGATCAAACAAATTCCTACTGTAAATTGCGCAATTCTGTTTCTCATTGTTACAGTATACTATTTTTATTTCATTTGGTAAAGAGCGGAAACTCCGTATTGCGGTATATAATTTCTCCGCCAATAATTGTCATCAACGTGTTGGTAAATATCTCCATCGGGTTTCCGTCGAAAATAGCAATATCGGCATCCTTTCCCGCTTCCAGACTGCCGACTCTGTGATCCACACGGCAGATTTGCGCCGCATTGACGGTAATGGCGCGCAGCCCTTCCATCATCGGCAGCCCCGCTTTCACAGCCAGCCCTGCGCAGAGCGGCAAAGACGCGATGATCGACACCGGATGATCTGTTGTAATTGCCGTTTTTACCCCATGCGCATACAGTATGCCCGCTGTCTTAAACGCCATATTTTGTACTTCGATCTTGCTGCGGCTCGCCAGATCCGGTCCGACAATCGCCGGAAATCCACTCTCCCGTATCTCATCCGCAATCAGATGGCCTTCCGAACAGTGATCCAGCGTCATGGAAAGTCCGAATTCCCGGGCAATCCGAATGGCGGTAAAAATATCGTCCACCCTGTGCACATGCGCTTTCAGCGGTATCTTCCCTTCCAGCACGGGCAGCCATGCCTCATAATGAAAGTCCACCGCAAAATCATGACCACCCGTTTCTTTTCTTTCCCGATAGGAAACCGCTTTCGTCAGTTCTTCCCGCAGCATAGCCGCAATTGCCATGCGGGTGGACGGCGATTTTCCCTGTCCGCTGTAGTTCACTTTGGGATTTTCTCCGAACGCCACTTTCATCGCCGCCGGCGCAAGCACGATCAGATCGTCGATTCGCCGCCCTCTTGTCTTGACAAACGCAAACTGTCCGCCCACAACATTGGCGCTGCCCGGACCGATCATAGCGGATGTGATCCCCGCACGCACCGCGTCGTCAAACGCGGCGTCCATACTGTTTATGGCGTCGATTGCACGCAGATGGGGTGTGACGGGATTGACCGTCTCATTACAGTCGTCTCCCTCCATCCCCTTTTTTTCTTCGGTAATGCCCATATGACAGTGCGCCTCAATGATGCCGGGCATAACCCAGTTGCCGCCCGCGTCGATACAGACATCGTCAGCCTGCTGTGCCGGCGTCCGCTGCATCTGCGCACAGATGTCCGCATAGGAAAAGCCGCTTCCCACCCGTATGATTCTGCCGCCCTCCGCCGCAAGGCACCCCTGTTCCACCACCTCGGGCATATCCGCCGCCATCGGGTAAAGCGTCGCATTTGCAATAAAAAGCATACTATCACCTCTTTCTGTCAGTGGAATAGTATGCTTCTTTTTTTCCATATTATTCTTTTCGATCCAGCAAAGCCAGCTTTCTCGCTCTGGAATAGCGCTTGACTTCATATTCCCGGCGCATCGCCTCCTGCTTTGTCGCAAATGTTTCATAATAGACCAGTTTCACCGGTCTGCGGCTCTTTGTATATTTGGCTCCCCTGCCGGCGTTATGCGCGCGGACACGTCCATCCAGATCATTCGTCCATCCTGTATACAGACTGCCGTCACTGCACTCCACCATATAGGTATAACATGCCACTTTTTTATCCTCTGCAGGCTCTTTTTACTCCAGATTGCTCAGCGGATTTACCGGTACGCCGTCCTTTGTCAGTCTGAAATATACATTGGGCCCTTCCACACTGTAATATTTGGTAGGAGCCGCCACCTTGCCGATCACATCTCCGGCGCTGATGACATCCCCTTTGAGTACCATAATATCCCGTAACTGCCCATACGTCAATTCATATCCGTTTCCGATGTCCACGCAGACTGCCTGTCCGATCTCCGCATCTTCAAACACGGAGATTACTTTGCCGTCTGCCGATGCCGTAATATTTTCCCCTTCTGTGGCCGCGATAATAATGGCGGGACTGTATTTATACTGTTGCAGCGTCGGAAAATACACCGTCTTGTCCATACTGTAATTGATCAGCACATTGCCTGCCACCGGCCATCCCAGATTATCCCGTTCATGGAATGACAGCGCTTTTGCCGCATCCATGGAAGCGGTCGGCGCGGCCTCGTCTTCGGATACCGATTCCGTATCTGCCTGCTCCGCTTCTCCATCTTCACTCTCGGTTTCGGTCTCTTCCTGCGCGCCTTCTTTGGCAATATCCTTATTCGCGGTTTCCGCATCGGACGCATCGGCTTCGCCGTCTCCCTCCCAGGCATTTGTCACATTGCCGGAAGACGCTTCCTGAAAGTTCGGATCATAGTCCAGATCGTTTCCTTTCGCCGTATCATCCGTCCCTGCCGGCTGTACGGACTCGGCAAGTTCTTTTGTCTTGTCCTCGGTCGTCTTTTCCAGTGCGCTCATATCTACCACATAGCCGTCTTTTTCCGCTTCGTTTTTCTCTTTCACATAAAAACCGGTCATGGTCAGCGCTGTCAAAACAAATACCGAAGAAACTAACATAATGATTCTTTCTTTTTTCATTGTGGAACGATTTCTTCTCATGCTTATCACCTCATCCCTAGTCTTACCACTTCCGGTTTCTTTATTCAGTTTTTTATAATTTCACAGTCCGGGAAAAAATAACGGATAATCTCCCGGTAATCCGTTCCGTTTTCCGCCATTTTCCCGGCGCAATACAGGCTCATGCCCAGCCCGTGCCCGACGCCTTTTGTCACGATATACAGCCGTCCCTCCTGCTCCGTTATCGTAAAACAGGCGGACGCCAGCGACAACATTTCCCGGAACGCTTCACCGGAAACGCGTTGCCCATTCCAGTTTACTTCCGTCACATAGCCGCCGTCATCCCGTACAAATGTCACATCCTTCCAGTAAATTTCGGATTCCGACCCGAAGAGTTCCTGCAGCGCGCGATTCATCTCCTTTTCCCGTATGATTGCCTCCTGCTCATACTCTGCGGCATACCGGTCTTCTTCACAGGAGACCGGACGCAGATAGGGACAATTCCCCGTCTGCAGCGCATCCGCACCGTTTCTCGTCACACCCGCGCTGAGCGGGAAAAAAGGAAGCGCCACTGCCGCGCCCTCATACACAGCGATCTGCCCTTTTGTTTCGCTTACCGCTTTTTTGAATTTCTCATAATGCTCTGTAAAATCTTCGCCCCACTTTTCATACAGCTCTCCCATCATCAGACTGTCCTGGTGTAGCTCCTCATACCGGATACGGCTGCTTCCGCTCTCCTGCATCAGCCGCCAGACGTTGCTGCGCAAAAGAATTGCCTGCGCTTTGCATGCCTCCGGCGCATAATCTTCCGGCACACTGACCGCCAACGCACCGATGAGATATTCTTCCAGCGGAACCTCCTCCCGCCCCGCAAGCGACTCTCTGACAATCGTACACCTGCTGTCGGACAGTTCCTGAAACGCTCCTTCTTCATTTTCCCGAAGACATGTAAAAAATACGGTCAGTCCCACGCAAAACAAAACTGCAGCCGACAGGAAATACCTGCCGATTGCAGTTTTGTTTCCGCCAATGCGCAGTCTCTTCATGAAAATCTCCGTGCCCGTTTTTCTTCTATAAATAATATGAGATTTTCCGGCGGTTTTATACGTTTTTGAAATTATTTCGCCATATCGACATGCTGTACTGTCCCGACGCCCCCGTTTTCATACAGGAATATGCCCGTACTGCGGATATACGCATTCGTATGATTATCCTCCATACTGTTCAGCGCAAAGTTCGTGGACTGATTTTTCAGGCAGATCGCGCCGATTCCCTTTTCCGAAATATGATAGAGCTGGTCTTTTCCATGCTCATCTTTCGTCCAGATCAGCAGTTTTTCCCAGATCGCGTCGTTTTCGTCAATCCAGCCGTTGCCGTCCTCGTCATACTTTGCCAGATCGGCAAAGCCATTGCCGGACTGCGGCCCAAACAATTCGCTGCCGTCGTTAATTTTGCCGTCGCCGTTTTTATCGAGCGCCAGATAGCCGCTACCCGCGTTCAGTTGCGAGACTTCGTCCAGAATGCCGTCCGCGTCTATGTCAAACATAAATTTCTGATCGGAGACAGAAGCCACGGAACTGTCGAGATTGATTACAAGCGGATCGCATGTCTGTACATTTCGGTACATCATTTCATAACTCTGCTCATACGTATACTGGAAGCTGCGGCTCATTTCCATTTCCAGGTTAAAATCTATTGTTCTGCCGTCCGCAGTCATAACGCTGCCCGTCGTCTGGAAAGAGGTGTATTCTTCTTCCCGATACGTTTCGCTGACAGTTGCCGTGAGAACCGTCGTCGAGGCAGACATTGAGGCATTCAGAGAGGCTTCCTCTCTTGCTGCCGCCGCTGCCGCCGAATTGTTACGCTTTCCGCTGAACAGTCCGATCAGATACCGGATGCACTGCTGCCGTATCTGATTATAGGCATCCATCTCATCCCGCGCGGTAATTCTGGAAATGCCGGACATCTGGTACTTATTCTGCATATCCAGCATAGCGTCTTTCTGATTTCCCTTTCCCGTCTTCTTATCCGCCGCATTTTCATTGCCCAAAAGCGCTCCCTGAAAAGACAGGTTTCCTTCCCTTCTCCCCAGAAAGCCGGTATATGTACGGCTCATAAAACTTGCTGTTTTCTTTGTTGTAGAAGAATATCTTCTGGTGGATTCCATTCCTATTGCACTGGAATTAATTCGCACGATTACCCCCATTCTCTGATATTCCGTTCTTCCGTGAAAAAGGACGGTATCCGATTCGGAACCTCCTGTTCCTGCTCAAATACCGTCCCTGGTCTATCAGCATCCTCAATTTTTCAGAGACAGGAATTGGCCATATTTCCCATCACTGTAATTAATATATCGACGCCGAACCCAAAAACTTTAGACTTTGTTGTAATTAATCAGGCAGCCTTTTAAAATAATCTGCCGTTCTTCCTGTGTCATTTCCCCCAGACGCAGCACAAAAGGTTTCATTTCCGTTCCTTTTACCACATAAGCCGTAACTTCGGACGCCGCATGTTCGACCGCGCTGCGGATGTCGGGGATAAACAGGTAATCCATACAGGTAAAAGGCAGTTCTCCCGCATCGATCAGAAAAGGAAGCATTCCCCAGTTGATCAGATTGGAGCGGTAACGCTTGGTCGCGTATTCATTGGCGATGTTCGCCCATCCGCCCAGTACCTTCTGACAGGAAGCCGCCTGTTCTCTGGCGGAGCCGTCGCCCGGTTTCACCGCAAAGATAGTCGAGCCAAAACCGGTGTTTTCTTTTCCCGCATCCGGGCAGACCGTATGCACCGCTTCCATTACGGCTTTCAGCTCCGGCTTTTCCTCCGCCGGACATCTGCCTTCCATAACGGCTTTCTGCGCAAGCTGTATGTCCTTCGCCCGGCCCACATATTCCGGCACTTTTCTGGAGAGGGTAAACTCTGCCAGACCGAGCGGATTCGAACGGTAAGAAGACGTCTCGCCGGAGGGAATCAATTCATCCGTCGTCGTCACGGGATCGTGGATTTCCGCCGCCACCTGTAAAACAAGATGCTGCGGCAGCGCCGTCATTTCCGGCCAGTCTTTGATATTCGGCCCAAGCTGGATTTCCACAGACGGATCTGCTTCTCCATGGGAATCAAACACACGGTTCCGATAGATCTGCGCGTCAAAATAATAGCGATACCGGTTCAGCGCTCCGTCAAATTCCGTCGCCGGCGTCAGCACGCCCTGATTGGCTGCCGTCGCCGCAATCGACCGGGCATCCATCAATGCCACGGAAGAAATCTGACCGCTCTGCAGCTTGGAGACCGCACGGTTCGGGAAGTTTCTCGTCGAATGCCGAATGGAAAAGGCATTGTTCGCCGGCGTGTCTCCCGCACCGAAGCAGGGCCCGCAAAATGCGGTCTTCAATACCGCGCCGGTCTCCAAAATCGCTGCGGCGCAGCCATTTTGAATCAGTTCCATATAGATAGGCATCGAAGCCGGATATACGCTCAATGTAAATCCACCGGCGCCGATTGAAGCCCCTTTGAGAATGTCGGCCGCTGCGCAGATATTTTCAAAGCCGCCGCCCGCGCAGCCCGCGATAATCCCCTGATCGACATGGAACTTTCCGTCCCGTATCTTATCCTGCAGGGAATAGGGAACCGCGCCGTCCAGACTGACTCTGGCGCGCTTTTCGACATCGGCGATCACATCCTGCGGGTTTCTGCGCACCTCGTCGATCGTGTACGTATTGCTCGGATGGAACGGCATGGCGATCATCGGTTCGACCGCATCCAGATCCACGGTAATCAGGCCGTCGTAATAAGCCGTCTCCCCCGGCGTCAGATGCGCATAATCTTCGGCCCTGCCATGAATCTCGTAAAATTCCCGAATCGTATCGTCCGTCGCCCAGATCGACGACAGGCATGTCGTCTCGGTTGTCATAACGTCGATGCCGATGCGGAAGTCCGCGCTCAGCTTCTCCACACCCGGTCCGACAAACTCCATCACTTTATTGTTGACATAGCCATTGGCAAATACCGCGCCGATAATTGCAAGCGCCACGTCCTGCGGACCCACGCCCGGCTTCGGCTCTCCGGTCAGATAAACGGCGATCACCCCCGGCATATTGATGTCATAGGTCTGGTTCAAAAGCTGCTTCACAAGTTCCGGGCCGCCCTCGCCCATAGCCATCGTGCCCAGTGCGCCGTAACGGGTATGGCTGTCGGAACCGAGAATCATTTTTCCGCCGCCCGCCAGCATTTCCCTCGCATACTGGTGAATAACCGCCTGATGCGGCGGCACATACACACCGCCGTATTTGCGCGCGCACGAAAGCCCAAACATATGATCGTCTTCATTGATCGTCCCGCCGACTGCGCAGAGCGAGTTATGACAGTTTGTCAGCACGTACGGCATCGGGAACTTTTCCAGTCCCGACGCCCTTGCCGTCTGTATAATGCCTACAAATGTAATATCATGGCTCGTCAGTTTATCAAAACGGATTTTCAGTTTCTCCATACTGCCGGACGTATTGTGCGCATCCAGAATGCCATAGGCAATCGTCTGCTTTGCCGCTTCCTCTTTTGTCACACGCTTTCCCGTCAGGCTTTCGACCGCTTCCGCGGCCTGCGGGGAATCTTCCACAATCCGGCTTCCGTTTACAAGCCAGGCGCCTTTTTCAGACAAATGTATCATTTCTGCGTCTCCTTATAATACCACCTTATTCAGATGCCATATTTCGTCCACATATTCCTGGATGGTCCGGTCGGACGTAAATTTGCCCGAACATGCCACATTGAGAATCGCGCTTCTCGCCCATCCCGCTTCGTCCCGGTACGCCGCTTCCACCCGTTTCTGCGCTTCCGCATAGGAGCGGAAATCCTTCAGGATAAAATACGTATCCGCTTTTGATGTGCTGAGTGTATTCAGCAGAGAGTTATACAGATCACGGAACAGTTCCGGGTTGTCCGGAGCGAATGTACCGTTGATCAGTTCCATCAGCACTCTGCGCACATCCGGGTCATTGTTAAAGATTTCCATCGGATTGTAGCCGCCATAGTTTTCATACTGAATGACTGCATCGGAGCTGAGACCAAAGATAAAGGCGTTCTCTTCGCCGACCTCCTCCACGATTTCCACATTCGCGCCGTCCATTGTGCCGAGCGTCAGCGCGCCGTTCAGCATAAATTTCATATTGCCGGTGCCGGACGCCTCCTTGCTGGCCGTGGAAATCTGCTCGGATACATCCGCCGCCGCAAAAATCCATTCCGCATTGGAAACCCGATAGTTTTCGATAAATACGACTTTAATCCGTCCCTGAATATCCGGGTCGTTATTGACAATGTCCGCCACGGAATTGATCAGTTTAATCGTAAGTTTTGCGATTTTATAACCTGCCGCAGCCTTTGCCCCGAAAATAAACGTTCTCGGATAAAACTCCATTTCAGGATGATCTTTTAACTGATTGTACAGATACATCACATGCAGGATGTTCAAAAGCTGTCTCTTGTATTCATGCAGCCGCTTTACCTGTACGTCAAAGATCGAGCGCGGATCCACTTCAATGCCGTTGTGCTCGCGGATATATTCGGCAAGGCGCACTTTATTGCGGTATTTGATATTCATAAACTCGTGCTGCGCCTTTTTGTCATCCGCGTACAGCGCCAGCTTATTGATCGCGGAGAGATCGGTAATCCACTCATCCCCGACTTTCTCCGTCACCCATTTCGCCAGCAGCGGATTGCCGTGGAGCAGAAAACGCCGCTGTGTGATGCCGTTTGTCTTGTTATTGAATTTCTCCGGCATCATTTCATAGAAATCTTTCAGCTCCTGTTTCTTTAAGATTTCCGTGTGCAGCCTTGCCACGCCGTTTACGGAATAGCCCGCCGCGATCGCAAGATGCGCCATCTTCACCTGTCCGTCATACAGAATCGCCATCTTGCGCACCTTCTCATGATTGCCCGGATATTTATTTTCAATGTCCAGAATAAATCTGCGGTTGATCTCCTCGATAATCTGATAAATACGCGGCAACAGTCTGGAAAACAGTTCGATCGGCCATTTTTCCAGCGCTTCCGCCATAATCGTATGGTTCGTGTAAGCGCAGGTCTTTGTCGTCACTTTCCACGCCTCGTCCCATGTCAGATAATATTCGTCCATCAGCACACGCATCAGTTCCGCCACAGCCACCGTCGGATGGGTGTCGTTCAACTGGAACGTCGCCTTTTCATAAAATTTACGCACATCGGTATGGCTGCGCATATATTTGGACACGGCTTCCTGCACAGACGCCGAGATAAAGAAATACTGCTGTTTCAGGCGCAGCTCTTTGCCCGCATAATGGTTATCGTTCGGATAGAGCACTTCCACGATATTGCGCGCCAGATTCTCCTGCTCCACCGCCTTCTGATAATTTCCCTTGTCAAACGAATTCAGCTCGAAGCATTCCATCGGCTCTGCGTCCCAGATGCGGAGCGTATTCACAACGCCGTTTCCATAACCGACGATCGGCAGATCATAGGGAACCGCCTTGACAGACTGGTAGCCTTCCTGCACAAAATGCTGTCTGCCGCTCTCGTCCGTACGGACCGTCACATAACCGCCGAATTTGACTTCTTTTGTATATTCCGGCCGGCGCAGCTCGAAGGGATTGCCGTCTACGAGCCAGTTGTCCGGCACTTCCACCTGATAGCCGTCGCGGATTTCCTGTTTGAACATCCCGTAGCGATAGCGGATGCCGCAGCCGTATGCCGCATAGCCGAGTGTTGCAAGAGAATCGAGGAAGCATGCCGCCAGACGGCCAAGGCCGCCGTTTCCAAGCGCCGGATCCGGCTCCTGATCTTCGATAACATTGATGTCCACGCCAAGTTCATCCAGCGCTTTTTTCACATCCTCATAAGCCTGCAGGTTAATCATATTATTGCCCAGCGCGCGTCCCATCAGGAATTCCATCGACATATAGTATACGATCTTAATATCCTGTTTTTCGTATGCTTTCTGGCTGTCCATCCAGTGATCTACCACCGCGTCCTTGATGGCATAGGAAACCGCCTGAAAAATCTGCTGAGGCGTAGCCTCCTGCATGGTCTTCCGATACAGTGTCCTGACATTATACAATACACTCCTTTTAAACAGTTCCGTATCAAAGGATAATTTCTTTACCGGCTTCTTAATCATTTTTTCCTCCTGTTTGTGTGGTTATGACTGTGATATTTCCCTGAGTATACCACGTTCGTCATCGTTTTTCCACACCTATCACCACATTCTCACCGTTGATGTCCCATTCCTTCGTGCACGCGGCCGCCCTGTCGTACACAATCGCATCCGCCAGAACTTTCGCTGCGATACCGCTTTCATTTTTGCCGACAATCTCCGCGATTTTGGCATTGCCCTCTATGGAGACAAGAATATGGTCCATCACTTCAAAATCCGCTTCTTTCCGCATCGTCTGAATCTTGCTGATCACTTCGTATACATAGCCTTCTTCCAGCAGTTCTTCCGACAAATTCGTATCCAGAACGACCGTAACGGCGCCGTAACTCTCAGACACAAACCCTTCCACCTGCGCCGCGTCGATCAGCAGATCGTCCTTCTCCAGCACTTCCTCCTGTCCGTCCAGCGTCACCGTCAGCGTCCCTGTTTCATTGATCTCATCCATCGCGCGGTTGCCGTCCAGACCTGCCAGCAGCTCCTTCAGCGCATTGATCCGCTTTCCGAACCGCCTGCCCAGCGTCTTAAGCTGCGGTTTGAACGTATAGGAGGTAAAGTCCCGGACATCCTCCGAATAGATCACTTCTTTTACATTCAATTCCTCCGCGATGATGTCTCTGTAAAAGTCGGACAGCGCCTGCTCCGCCTTGACATACATTCTGCCGATCGGCTGGCGGTTTTTGATATTGGCCGTATTCCTTGCGGCGCGCCCGAGCACGACCGTCTCCAGCACGGCCTCCATATTGGCTTCCAGTTCTTTGTCGATCAGGCTTTCATCCGCCACAGGGAAATCACATAAATGTACGCTTTCCGGCGCACCGGCGTCCACGCTGACGACAAGATTGCGGTAAATCTGCTCCGTCATAAAAGGAATCATCGGCGCCGCCGCTTTCGCCACCGTCACAAGCGCGGTATACAGCGTCATATAGGCATTGATCTTATCCTGCTCCATGCCCTTCGCCCAGAAACGCTCCCGTCCCCGTCTGACGTACCAATTGCTCATCTCATCGACAAATTCCTGCAATGCTCTGGCAGCTTCCGGGATGCGGTAATTATCCAGATCGTAGTCCACATCCTTTACAAGTGTATTCAGTTTGGACAACAGCCATTTGTCCATCACGGAAAGTTTGTCATATTCCAGTGTATACTGCGATGCGTCAAAGGCATCGATATTGGCATACAATACAAAAAACGCATAGGTATTCCAGAGCGTACCCATAAATTTCCGCTGCCCTTCCATGACCGCCTTGCCGTAAAAACGATTTGGCAGCCACGGCGCGGAATTGATATAAAAATACCAGCGGATGGCGTCCGCGCCATACTGTGACAGCGCTGCAAACGGGTCGATGGCGTTTCCCTTGGATTTGGACAGCTTTTTCCCGTTTTCGTCCTGCACATGGCCCAGCACAATTACATTTTCATATGGCGCCCGGTTAAACAGCAGCGTGGATTCCGCCAGCAGGGAATAAAACCATCCTCTCGTCTGATCCACTGCCTCGGAGATAAACTGCGCCGGGAACTGTTGTTCAAACAGATCTTTATTCTCGAACGGATAATGATGCTGCGCAAACGGCATCGCGCCGGAGTCAAACCAGCAGTCGATCACTTCCGGCACACGATGCATCTCACCGCCGCACTGCGGACATTTTATCGTTATTTCATCAATATACGGCCGGTGCAGTTCCACGGTCTTCGCCGCGGGATTGCCGCTCATCTGTTCCAGTTCCTCCCGGCTGCCGACGGCGTGCATATGGCCGCAGGAACATTCCCATACGTTCAATGGCGTTCCCCAATAGCGGTTCCGGGAAATGCCCCAGTCCTGGATATTCTCCAGCCAGTCCCCGAACCGCCCCTTGCCGATGGACTGCGGAATCCAGTTGATCGTATTGTTATTGCGAATCAGGTCTTCTTTTACCGCTGTCATCTTAATAAACCACGATTCTCTCGCATAATAGATGAGCGGCGTGTCACAGCGCCAGCAGAACGGATAGTCATGCTCAAACTTCGGCGCGTCAAACAGCTTCCCGTCCCGATCCAGATCTTTGAGAATTGCCGGGTCAGCGTCCTTGACAAACGTTCCGGCATACGGCGTCTCCGCCGTCATATTACCCTTGCCGTCCACAAACTGGACAAACGGCAGATCATACTTTCTCCCAACCTGTGCGTCGTCCTCACCAAACGCCGGCGCGATATGCACGATGCCCGTACCGTCCGTCATCGTGACATAACTGTCACAGGTGACATAATGCGCCTTTTTATGCTGTTTTGCCGCGCCTTCGCCCGCACAGGCAAACAGCGGCTCGTATTCTTTATATTCCAGATCCTTTCCGGTGTATGTCTCCAGGACTTCATAAGCGGCCGTCTTATTTTCCGCATCCGCAAGCTTCCCCAATACCCGGTCAAGCAGCGCCTGTGCCAGATAATACGTATAACCGTCCGCCGCCTTCACTTTGACATAGACTTCCTCCGGGTTGACACAGAGCGCCAGATTGGAGGGAAGCGTCCACGGCGTCGTCGTCCACGCCAGAAAATACGCGTCTTCTCCTTTTACCCGAAAACGCACGACCGCGGAGCGTTCCTTTACCGCCTTATAGCCCTGCGCAACCTCGTGGGAGGAAAGCGGCGTCCCGCAGCGCGGACAGTACGGCACGATCTTAAAGCCCT
>CATLGN010000003.1 GCA_949935685.1 uncultured Lachnospiraceae bacterium
CGGTATTGCCGTTGAAGTCGATGCGGAACCAGTCCTTGTAGGGGCTGTCCCACTTGTTCTGCCGCACATCTTCAAACGCCCAAAATCCCCGGCCTGCGTGATTAAACACACCGTCCAGCAGTATCTTCAGTCCCGCCTGATGCAGTGCGTCGCAGACTGTTTTAAAATCTTCATTCGTCCCAAGCCTGCAGTCTACCTTATGATAATCACGTGTATCATATCCGTGGGCATCGCTTTCAAACAGGGGATTGAACAGGACACAGGTTGCACCTGTTTCCCTGATATGTTCCACCCAGTCCAGAATCCGCAAAATCCTGTGCTCCTGTACCCCGTCGTTCTGCCGGGGTGCGCCGCACAGCCCCAGAGGATAAATCTGATAAACAACCGCTTCTTCAAACCACATATTGTTACGCTCACTTTCTTTTTTATTGCTGCCTGATTTGTGCTTTTTCTTCCAGCCAGTCACCGATCAGCGCATGCACCGCTTTCCGTCCGACTTCGTTATGAAGCTCATGTCTGCAATGGTCAAACAGCTTTACCGTAATATCCCGTATGCCCGCTCTCCGGTAAATGCGGGATACTTTCTCCACCGCTTTTCCATAGTTTCCCACCGGGTCCTCCCTGCCCGAGGCCATCAGAATCGGGACATTTTTCGGGATATGTCCTATGTTAGCCCTTTTACCGATAAAAAGCAAGGTTTTCATCAAAGCCGCCACGCCGCCCGCCGTAAAGACAAACGTGCACGCCGGATCGCTGTTATAGGCTTTCATAATCTCCGGGTCGGAGCAGACCCAGTCATTCGCCGACTTCGGGTTCCGTACTCTGCGGTTATAACTGCCAAACATAAGTTTTCGCAGCAAATCGCTCCGAAAACGCTCTCCCCTGCATAGCTTCATAAGCTCAGCCAGCAGCAGTCCCGCCAGTGCGGCGCCCGCGCCATGGTCTCCCGTTCCCAGGAGAACAGCGCCATTGAGTTCCCTGCCATATGTCATCAGATACCGCCTTGCCAGAAAGGAACCCATACTGTGTCCCAGAAGAAAGTACGGACAGTTCGGAAAACGCTTTTTCAAAATCCTCGTCAGCCTGTGCAGATCGTTTACCATACAGGCACTTCCGGCCGCACCGGCGATATGGCCCCAGTCCCCGGTCGATTTTACCGACCGGCCGTGCCCCAGATGATCGTTTCCCGCCACAAGAAATCCCCGCGCCGTCAGCGATGCGGCCAGTTCCTCATATCGCCCCGCATACTCCGCCATGCCGTGCGCAATCTGTACAATCCCCTTCGGCCGCGCATAGTTCTCCCTGTCCGGCAGCCAGATTATTGCATGAATCCGGTTATCTCCATCCGAAGACGGAAAGAAAAATTCCTTCTTGTCCATATGATTCTCCCTGTCACATTACTATGAAATATATTGTAAAAACGTCTTTTTCTCTGCCTTTGTATGCTTCAGTAGAATCCCCGACAACGGTGGAAGCGCAATGGAAAGCTTCCCGTTTTTTACCTGATAATACCGCTCCTCTGTCGTAAAACCGTTTTGTGATGTCATCAATAGCTGTGTCAGAATCGTATCTTTGGGAATCCCCGTCTCCCAGACACTGATCTCCTTATTGACCTCCGTATCGTTATTGTTGATCATCACGACGCACTGTTCTTCTCCCGTAAACCGGCCATACGCGATAAAATTATAGTCCCCGGCAAGATTGATCAGAGAGCCCTGCCGCAGTTCCGCATTCTGCTTCCGAATCCGAATCAGCGCTTTATGATAGGCAATCAGCTCTTTGTCTTCCCTGCCCCACGGATAGGTACGTCTGTTGTCGGGATCGGTAAACCCGCACAGTCCGGCTTCGTCCCCGTAATAGATCGTCGGCGCTCCCATCCATGTCATCTGAATCAGTACCGCCTCCCGGAAAACCGGTTTGCTGACCCCTTCCTCCGCCGCTTTCGCTCCCAATGTATTGATCCGTCCCACCTTGCGGTTTGTTCTTGTCAGGAAACGGGAATGGTCATGATTTGACAGTTCATTCATGGCCACCTGCAAAGACGGCGTTGTAAAATCAATATTATGATGCTTCATCGCCTCCCAGAAGCTGAATGCGTTCCCCCGGAGATCCTCCCGGTAATCGTCGCTGTGTTTCTGCATACCGGTCAGAAACCATGTCACCGGCTCCATAAAAGCGTCGTAATTCATAACGGAATCCCATTCGTTTCCCCGCAGCCAGCTCTCGGGATTGCCATAATGTTCCGCCAGAATCAGCGCGTCAGGATTCACACTCTTTACCGCTTTCCGAAAATCCTGCCAGAACCGGTGGTTTTCCTCCGCGCTGCTGCCCAGATCCGCCGCCACATCCAGACGCCAGCCGTCCGCGCAATACGGCTCCGAAACCCATTTTTTCCCGATTTCCAGCATATAATCATACACCTCTCTGGAACCGGAATAATTCAGCTTTGGCAGCGTATCGTGCCCCCACCAGCCGTCATAGGTATGGTTATACGGCCATTTATCCTGCTGATAGAAACGGAAAAAATCCCGATACGGGCTGTCCTGCGCCACATAAGCGCCTTTGGCATAGCCCTCTGCATTCTCATAAATACGCTCCCTGTCCATCCATTTATTGAACGACCCACAGTGATTGAAAACACCGTCCAATATCACGCGGATGCCACGTTTGTGCGCTTCTTTTACAAGTCGGATAAACAGCTCATTGCTGGCCTCCAGATTCTTTCGGTTTGTCACACGATTGATATAACGGCTTGCAAAGCGATTTTCCCCTTCTCCCTCAGGAAGCAGTTCGCCCGCATCCTCCACGATCTTTCCGAAATGCGGATCCACATAATCATAATCCTGTATATCGTATTTGTGATTGGACGGCGATACGAAAATCGGATTCAGATAAATCACATCAATGCCCAGTTCCTGCAGATAGTCCAATTTATCCATAACGCCCTGCAAATCACCGCCATAAAAACGCCGCACATCCATATGGTCAGGATAAGCATTCCAGTCCTCCGACCGGACAACCGGTTCCCCGATATACCGATATTCGCCGGTCAGCACATCGTTCGAAGGATCCCCGTTGCAGAACCGGTCAACAAAAATCTGATACATAACCGCGCCCTTCGCCCATTCCGGCGTGCGGAATCCCGGAATAATCCGAAAGCAAAAATGCTCATGCGCCGCTTTGACCGCGCCCCGCACATCATAACAGCAATCAATTTTTCCGGCTATAATCTCAAAATAATACGTAAGCAGTTCATTTTCCAACTGCACTTTTATAAAATAATAGTCAAATTCTCCTTCCGTGCGTTCCGGCAGCATCAGTTCTTTTTGTCCTTTACTGACAAAGTAAACCCTGTCAATATTTCCTTTCGCGCAGCGAAAGCGTATGGTAATTTCATCATAAGGCGCCGGTTCTGCAGGCATCACATAATTTGCGGTCGTGTCGCTGTACAGCGCCCGCTTACGGAATACGGGGCGCATATTTACAACATATTCCTGTTGCTGCCGCACTTTCAGAAATCGGTCCAGTTCCATAGTAGTGCCCTCTCTTACTTCTAAATATTAAAACCTCGACCTATTATATCATAAATCCGGACAGTAAAAAAGACAGCATTTCGATCCGCTGTCTTTTTTAGAGAAGGTATTTCTTTCTTATGGGGTATAGCAAAAAACTATATAATGTATTGGGGGGGGTTACAAGTAGTATAATACCAGAGACCGTGCCAATTGTCTATTCTCGCAATTCACAAATATTACAAAACCATCACCTTGATTTTGTGTATTATTCACAAAACAGTTCCTCAAATTCTGTTTTGGAAATCTTTTCACGGGCAATCAGCAGCTCGGCGCAGCGATGCAGCACACTGTCATGCTCCTGGATGATCTCTTTCGCCCTGGCATAGCAGGTGTCGATCATGCGTTTCACCTCTCTGTCAATCTCATTGGCAATGGATTCACTGTGGCTTCTTGTATGCGCCAGATCACGTCCGATAAACACTTCATCGTCGTCCTCGTCGTAATTGATCAGGCCGATCTGCTCCGACATACCAAACCTTGTCACCATCTTTCTGGCTACTTTTGTAGCCTTTTTAATATCACTGGAGGCCCCGGTCGTAATATCTCCGAAAATGATCTCCTCGGCAATACGCCCGCCCAGGCTTACCATAATCTCCTGTTCCATGCGGCTCTTTGTCATAAACATATCGTCGCGTTCCGGCAGCGGCATCGTATAACCCGCCGCGCCGACGCCGGTCGGAATAATCGAAACGGTGTATACCGGCCCGACATCCGGCAGAACATGGAACAGAATCGCATGCCCGGCCTCATGATATGCCGTAATCCGTTTTTCCTTGTCGGAAATAATACGGCTTTTCTTCTCGGAACCGATTCCTACCTTAATAAATGCTTTCCGAATATCTTCCTGTTTGACAAACGCCCTGTTTTGCTTTGCCGCAATGATTGCGGATTCATTCAGGAGGTTTTCCAGATCCGCGCCGGTAAATCCCGCCGTCGTCTGTGCGATCTGTTTCAAATCCACATCCTCAGCCAGCGGTTTGTTCTTTGCATGCACTTTCAATATATCTTCTCTGCCGCCCACATCGGGTGCATTGACCGTAATCTTGCGGTCAAAACGCCCCGGACGCAGAATCGCCGGGTCCAGAATGTCCACCCGGTTGGTCGCCGCCATCACGATAATCCCCTCGTTGACACCGAAACCGTCCATTTCCACAAGAAGCTGATTCAATGTCTGTTCCCGTTCATCATGTCCGCCGCCCATACCGGTTCCCCGGCGTCTGGCAACCGCGTCGATCTCATCAATAAAAACGATACAGGGCGCATTGCGCTTGGCATTCAAAAACAGATCCCGCACGCGGGACGCACCCACGCCGACAAACATTTCCACAAAATCAGAGCCGGAAATGCTGAAAAACGGTACGTTCGCCTCCCCGGCAATGGCTTTTGCCAGCAGCGTCTTACCGGTTCCCGGTGAGCCTTCCAGCAATATGCCTTTGGGAATACGGGCGCCCACCCTTGTAAACTTTGCTGGCTCCCGCAAAAATTCAATGATTTCTTCCAGTTCTTCCTTTTCCTCTTTCAGTCCCGCCACGTCTTTGAGCGTGATATTGCCTTCCCCCATGGAAAGTTTCGCCCGGCTCTTCCCGAAATTCATCATCTTACCGTTGCCGCCGGAATTCTGGGAATTCATCATCACAAAGAAAAATACGCCTATGATAAGCACAACCAGCATGGGAAACATATAGGTCATAAACCAGCTCTCCTGCGGCACATCGTGCATGACCGGGGCAATTCCGTGCTCCGCCAGCATAGCCTCAATCTCTTTGACATCGGACACATAGGAAACCTTATTCCTGCCATCCGTAAGTGTCACCTGCACGGCCCCTGTCGGCGTCTCCTTATTCGGCCGGATCTCCACATGTGTGATACGCTCCGCATCCAAATCCGCCGTCAGCTCCGCTTTGGTATAAACTTCTTCCCTGTCATTCAGTGTACTGATAAAATAAGTCAGTCCCAGAAGTATCAATATTACAATAAAGTACGTATTCAGGCTTTTGCCGTTTTTATTCAATGCTGCTCCTCCCGGAAACGGATTCCCGCTTCCTTTAATCCAATTCTACAATACCAATATATGGCAGATTGCGGTATTTCTGATCATAATCCAGACCATAACCGACTACAAATTCATCCGGGATACGAAATCCCGTATAGTCTACCGCAACATTGACAACCCGTCTGTCCGGTTTGTCAAGCAACGTGCAAAGCGCTACGCTCGCGGGCTTTCTGTCTTTCAGCATATCGATCAGATAGCTGAGCGTCCGGCCCGAATCCACAATATCTTCCACAATAATGACATCTTTATCCTTTAACGGTTCGTCCAGATCCTTTACAATCCGCACAACGCCGCTGGACTTCGTCTCACTGCCGTAACTTGATACGGACATAAAGTCCATGGATACCGGCACGGTAATCCGTTTGGCAAGCTCACACATAAAAAAGCTCCCACCCTTTAAAACACATACGAGGTGGACCCGCCTGCCTGCATAGTCTCTGCTGATCTGTTCCCCGATCTCCCGGATCCGGGCGTCAACAGCCTCTTCCGTCAACAGTACTCTGATCTTCTCCGCCATCTGTCGTTCCTCCTGTCACCTTTATCTGCAAAACAGTCTTTGTCTGCTCGTCTACTTTGTAATAATCGCTGATGCGATACCCGACAACCCACATAATATGCCCGCCATCCGCCACCACGGGGATCTGTTCCCGCAGGGCGCGGGGTATCTTTTCGTCAATCATATAAGCTTTCAGCGTCTTTCTGCCGCCGTCTGTGCGCGTCAGAAGCCAGTCGCCTGTCCGCCTTGTCCGAAGCACTAAAGATTTAACTATTTTATCATAATCGAACCATTTCGTATATGTTTTTTGCGGAATAATTTGCCTTTTTTGATACGGCAGCAGACTGCATGCGACACACAAACCGCCCGGCAGACAGATCTCCCCCGGTATCTGCAGCGCCTGCTCCCACGCCGCTCTCTCTGCAGTTTCCGATACCGTCCGGCCGCCGTCCCGCAGCAGCCGCACATTGCCATATTCCCGCAGAGCGGTCATGCCGTGCGGCAGGTCAATCCTCCCGTTCCCCGGGCGCAAAAACAATTCCCGAAACAGCCGCACATGAACCGCTCCAATATCCCGGCCGCCGCTCAATCGCTGCATGGCCAGCAGCAGCAGCCGCTTCTGTATCACAGGGTCTTCCCGCACAAAAGCAGCCTGTTCCAGCACAATTTCCGTCTCCCGTACGACAGCGCAGCGCTGCAGCGCCTGCTCCGTACACCGGCCGATATACGCATCCGCTTCCGAAATCACAACACTCGCGTCATATATATGCGATACCGCTCTTTCGCAGATCTCCCGTTCCCCGCAGGCAAGCAAGTGATGCCGTATCCGGTTTCTTGTATAAGTATCATCATAATTTGTGCGGTCTATTCGACAGGCAATCTGATTTTCCCGCAGGAACGCCTCAATCTCACACCTCGGTATCCCCAGCAACGGCCGGATTACATTGTCCCTGACAGGGCGGATGCCGGCCAGTCCCGCCAGCCCGCTTCCCCGGAAAAGATGAAACAACACCGTTTCCGCATTGTCATTCTGATTATGAGCCACCGCTATTTTCCCGTCCGGCGCATCCGCCTCCCGCAAAACCCGCGCAAACGCCTGATAGCGCAGAAAGCGTCCCGCTTCCTCCACAGACATGTGATTGTCACGGGCATAGCCCTCCACATCTTCCTCCACATACCGATACGGACATCCCCACTCCCGGCAGAGCCGTTCCACATAGGCGGCATCCTCCCCGGCTTCCTCCCGAATCAGATGGTTGACATGCACCGCGATCAGCCGAAACGGCAGATATTTTCTGATATTGCATAAAACAAAGAGAAGGCAGACAGAATCCGCCCCTCCCGAAATACCCGCCGCAACCGTATCGCCCGCCTGCAGCATATGATATGTGTTCATATAATCCATCACTCTTCTAATCATATCCTAACTATACGCAACTTTGCAGGAAAAAGCAACCGTTTGTTCCTTCATGCGTTTGTCGTCTCTCCTGTCCGTCTCTCATAGTCAATATGCCGCTTCACAGAAACCCGTTTTCCCAAATCCCCATCGTCAATACCGTCATATCGTCCTGTACCTTTCCCATTGTCTTATGCAATACAAGCTGCAGGATATAATTGGCCATTTCCTGCGGATTCTGAATCGTTATCTGGCTGATAATATCGCGAAAGGCTCCCTCGCCGCCCACGCCGTCCACAATGCCGTCCGACACCATAATAATATGATCTCCGTCCGCAAGCTGCCGCTGCTGCCTGTCCGTCTCAATTTTGTGAAATACGCCAAGCGGGAGGTTTTCCGCCTCGATCTGTTCCACCATCCGGTCCCGCTTGATATATGTGCAGGAAGAACCGATCTTGACCAGTTCGCAGCATCCGGTATACAGATTGACATCACAGATGTCCAGTGTGGACATATTTTCTTCCTCTGCCCGCGCGGCCAGCACACCGTTAATCATCTCCGCCGCCGCTTCTTTGGAAAATCCTGACTCCAGCAGCTTCTCCAGCAAATCAATCACCGTTTCGCTGTCCGCCATTGCCTTCTCGCCGGAACCCATGCCGTCCGACAGCGCCATAACAAAGCTCCCGTTTCCCCTTTCCAGAAAAGAGAAGGTGTCTCCCGAAACCTTCTCGTTCTCCCGCGTCGCCTTGGCCGCTCCTGTCAGAACATGATAAACGGCCGCTTCTTCAAATAAAATAGTCTCGTACTCCCGTGAGATAAAAAACAGGCTGTCCTTTTCCGGCAGAAGGCGACGCCGCAACAGGATTGAGAGAATTTCCGCCGCATCTTCCGCTGTCAGTACATGCCGTTCGTCCACACACATATCAACGGCCAGTTTCATACCGCTGACCGGATCTTCGATCCGGTACATATTGCGCACCAGAAGCCCTTTGTTCTTGCAGGCATGGATAATCTTTTTCAGTTCTCTGGCCCGGAACGGGTATAGTTGATAGGATTCTTCCGCCAGTCCGCGGATAATCCGTGATACTTCTTTCAGATGATCCGCCAGTATTTCCCGATCTTCCGTCAGTCTTCGTTTCATCAGGCATGCCTGCCTGTCCACCGCAGCGCTGCCGTCTTCCGCTTTTTCCCTGTATGTAAATGTCTCCGCCAGATCATGAAACGAATCTGCGTATCCCAGTAATTTCTTTTTCCCATACGACGGGATCAGCACCCCCTCCTGCTGCCCCCGCATCATGTCTGCTTTCCGCATACTGCTCCCTCCTTTACCAGAGGCAGTCTGCCTGCCCTCTGTAAGAATACAGTATAGCAAACATGTGTTACGTTTTTTGTCAAATCCTTGGCCGTTTCCCGATTTCTTTTAGACAAAAAATACGGATGGCAGCATGCTTTCTCCCATCCGTATCACTCTTTTTCTTTGAATATGATTTCGCCTTCGTGCACAAGGCCAAGCTTGTCTTTCGCCACCTCTTCCGCATACTTTTTCGTCTTTGTATACTTCCGAAATTCTTCGATCTCCTGCGCGCGCTTTTCTTCCTCCGCGATCTGCTGCTCCAGCGCAATCTCTCTGGCCGCATAAATTCGCTTCTTTTCCTGCAGTTCAATGCTTTTTATGCCGACCACAAGAAGTAGCATCAAAACCGCTGTCGTCACAAGAAACATTGCCAGATGATTCTGCCGTTTCCTGCGGAATGCCAGCCTCCTTTTTACCATAATCCCCCTCACTTTCCACGATCAATCATACCAGAATGTACCATGAGGTTACTGCTTATATAATATCATTCTAAGCAATTTCTTACCTGCCGTCAACTTCTTTTTCCCAAGGGAAATCCCCGCCCGCATTTTGCTGTGCGATCGTTTCCTCATCCGCTCCATCCTTTCCGCCGCAACACGTACAGGCCGCATCAGAAAGCGAATTGCTTTTCCCAGAAAATGCAGAATTTTACGCAGAAGCAGAGAGACATATTTGACAAATAAAAAACCAAGCGTTATTTTATAAAGCAGCATGCCCGCCATGGCGCCTGCCACCGCAAACCAGCGCAGCGTCCCGTTATTTTCCCGGATCAGCTCAAGAAAGATAAACAAAGAGCAGGCAACCCAGTACAGAAAATCTTCCACGGAAACGGCCAGAACATTGTGGGGAACGGTTCTCCGCAGAATACGGAGAATATCATACAGGACTGTAATCAGGATACCCAACAGAAACGAGTGGAACAGAAAATCCATTTCCAGTATAATATCAGGGCTCATGTTTCACCTACTTAAACAGTTTCGCCAAGAACGATTCTCCGGACTTTCCGTATCCCGCGCTCTCCGAATACGTCAGACTGTCAATCCGGCCTTCAATATCCACTTCGCCCTTATCCAGGCTCAGCCGGTTTACATGCAGGTCGTTTCCTTTGATCATCAGCATACCCTGATCGGTCTCCAGAAGCACTTCCGTCAGATCAAAGGACAATACATCCACCACCCCGTTCATATTGCAGATATTTCTGTTGGTCAGCATGCATTTATGCTGTTTTTGCTTGATATTCGTCAAATCCTCCATATTCAAAGCCCCCAATGTCTTTCCTGATACATTGTATGAAGGACTTCCCGCGTTTATGTCTGTTCTCCCGCATCCGTGCACTCACAGATACCGGAACAGTTCTGCCGCCTCTTCCTTTTTTACCGTCTCCCTTACATCCAGCACCTCTACTCTGACCTCTTTGTTCCCGAATCCGATCGTCAGAATATCCCCCGCCTTTACACTGGCGGAAGCCTTCGCCGGTTTGTCATTCATCAGCACCCTGCCCGCGTCGCAGGCTTCATTGGCCACACTGCGCCGTTTGATCAGGCGGGATACCTTCAGATATTTGTCAAGCCTCATAAAAATACCTCCATCTCCGTGAGCTGCGCATCTTACTTTTTTATCATACGGGAAACTCCCGTATGATAAAAAAGAATCCTGCTCTGCAGGATTCTTGCCTGCGGCTGATATGCCGCCCTTTTCTCTGTTTATCCGTTTACCAGATCCTTCAATGCTTTGCCTGCTTTAAACTTGGGAGCTTTGGAAGCTTCAATCGGCATAGGCTCGCGAGTCTGAGGATTTCTTCCCATTCTTGCAGCTCTCTCGGATACTTCAAATGTACCGAATCCAACCAACTGAACTTTCTCGCCCTTTTTCAACTCTTCCGCTACAATATCAGTAAAAGCCTTTAACGCTTTTTCCGCATCTTTTTTGGACAGTTCCGACTGTTCAGCGATCGCTGCAACTAATTCTGTTTTGTTCATTATGAACGCCTCCTCTTACATGAGTTTACTATTCGTGTGCATGTGCCATACGTCCCCTCTCGGAAACGCTACATATAGTTATATACATAATTCCCATGTTTGTCAAGAAATTATTCCGATTCCGGCTCCAAAAGCTCCACTTTTTCAGCAATTTTGTCAGCCAGTATCTGCTCCGGCGCCAGCCGTTCCCGATACGCCAGTTCCGAAAGCAGCCAGAGCATGTCCGCATACTGTTTCCGCACCTCTGCCGGCCTGCCGCCCTCCTGCGCCGTGCGCAGCGATGCCAGTGTCTTCTCCATTCGCGGCCACAGTGTCTCCGCCCCTTCCCCTTCCGGGAGACCATACAGCCTGTCCGCTTTTTTGATCACTTTGCAGGCTCTTGCCAGCGCAGGGAGTTCTTCCGGTATCTCCCGCAGCGGCGAGGGCATCCAGCTTTTCCCCGTTTTTTCTTCTTTTTTAATCGCTTCCCAGTTCTGCAGCGCCTGCTCCGGGTCGTCCGCCGTAACGCTTCCAAATACATGCGGATGGCGGCGGATCATCTTCTGCGCCGCTTCCTCTATGACATCATCGATGGTAAACAATCCCTCCTCCCGGGCAATTACACTGTGCATAACCGCCTGCAGCAGAATGTCTCCCAGCTCTTCTTTCATATTTTCCGCATTGCCGCTCTTTTCATAGATGCGAATGGAAGCCAGCAGCTCCGCCGCTTCTTCCGTCATACAGGGCCGCAGGCTCTGGTGCGTCTGCTCGCGGTCCCACGGGCAGCCGTTTTCTCCCCGCAGCGTTTCAATTATCTGAACAAAGTCTGTGAAAGTATGTCGTTCGTCCATGATCCGTCTCCTAATCCTGTCGTATCCAATCCATTCAATCCGTTGATTCCCGTTTCTGTCTTTTTCACCAGCTCCGAGAAAGAAAGTTCCATGTCTTTTTCTTCGTCGTCCACCTGTATCGTATAGCTCCTTGTCTGATAGCCGTTTTTGCGAAGGGATATGACATGTGTGCCCTCTTTCTTGGCAAAGCTTGTCGGTGCAAGCCCCACATAACTGCCGTCCACATAGACTTCCACATCTTTCGGCGCGTTAATTTTCACCCGCCATGTACCATTCCCCGCAGATATTTCCCCGTCCGGCTTTTTCTCGTTTGATTTTTTTCCGTCCGACTGTTTCTCATCGGTGACGGAAGCCGATACCGGCACATCGATGTCAGTGACATCCGCATCCTCACTTGTAATCCGCTCTGTATCGTTGTCTCCGTTTTCGCCAAACGGTATCTCGCTTTCGGTATCATCTGTCTGCCCGTTTCCGTCTATGTCGGCCGTCTCGCCGTCGGGTTCCATTTCCACATTCAGATTGGCATTTTCCTGCCCCACTTTCAAATACTGACTGATCGTCTCATACCCGGAAGCCTTGACAATCATCTGGTGAATGCCATATTCCAGCGTCACATAAGTCGAGGTGTCGATTTTTTCCCCGTCGATATAAACATTGGCGTCCGGGGGCGTCAGCGTAAAAAAGACATTGCCCGTTTTGACTTCTTCCCCTTTCAGGTCTGATACATCGAGCACAGTCTCCTCATCCCGAAAGATAGCGGCCTCCTTGCTGCCGCCGTGTCTGCCATTGCGGACAACGACCGCATACTCGCCTTCCGGTACGGTCAGCAGCATATCTTCCGTAATGCGCTGCACCATCTGTCCGACTTCGATAAAGCCGTCGACAAAATATTCCGTGCCCGTCAGGCGCAAATACCCATGCCCCCGCTGTACCAGAATGCTGTAAACCGTATTGTCAATCCCCTGCACCGACAGCACATCCCTCTCATTCAGATCCGGCAGTTCGATTTCCTCTCCTTCGGAGAGCAGCACCATCCGCTCCGCCAGCGTATACAACTCTCCGTTGAAAGAAATCTGCCCCCTTGCCTGATTCATGGTAAATCCCGCCGTAACGTCAACCTCCCAGGCCGAGGGAGAAAGCATAATCGAAACACATTTTTTGGGAATATGCTGGAAATTGACATCCACAATATCACCGGGCCGGAGCTGCGCAACCGACATCGCCTCCCCATACCGGTCCGTAACAGTCGTCGTACCGTCATAACGCAGCGTATAATTTTTATTGACAATGCGATTCAGAAACTGAATCTTGCCTTCTGCTTCCATGACCCGCACAACGACCGCCGTGTCTTTGGAATCATATTCACCGGGTTCCATAATCCGAAACCCCGTTTCCAATTCCTTTTCCGACGCCTCTCCGCCTGTCGTCCCACCTTCCAGAAAAGCAATCTTTGCACCTGTCTCCTGCCCGCAGCCGGTCAGGACCATACACAATACTGCCAGAATCCAAACAATCGGATGTCCTGTCTTCTTTCCTGTTTTCATGATTTCCTTTCGTCCTCTGTTTTTCTGCCCGTTATCCGGGCAGCATCGTATGTAAAAACAGTTCTCTGTCTTTCTCCTGTTTCAGCAGTTTATCAAACTTTTCCATATTTCTGCCGGGAATCCATGCCTTTCCCGTATTATAATAAAAATTGACAATCTTCCAGAATTTTTCAGGATATGCCAGACGATAATAGAGCTGACACAATTCTTCTTCCGAGAGAGGCCGCTCCTTCTGGTATGCTTCCAGCAGCCCGTTTCCCACTGTCGGCGACCAGTTATTCTTTTCCAGCAGTTTGCGCAGGAACAGATAAACGTCTCTGATCTGACTGTCACAGGCACACTTCTCAAAATTTATGACAGCAATGTCATTATTTTCAAATAACAGATTATGATATTGAAAATCACCGTGACACCAGATTCCCCGTCTGGCAATCTGTTCATAGAAATCCGGTTTGCGGCAGGCATTCCACCGTTCTGTCACCGCAAACGCTTTTTCCATAAACATATCATAATGCTTCAGAAGATAAATCTCAAAATCTGTTTTCTGGCCTTTGGCACGCAGGAACCTTCGCACTTTCCGCAATTCCCGGTTATGTTTTTCGTATTCTTTATCCACACGGCAGGCAGGCGTTTCCGCCTCCGGATCTGCCGGCATAACCATGGCTTTATGCAGTCTGGCGAGCAGACGCATCGCCCGCCTGCACTCCTCTCCATCCCGTATACTGCATTCTCTGCCGCCAAAATACGTTTTTACGATATAGACATTCTGGTTTTGATCTTTTGTCCACAGCATACCTTCTTTATTGGAAAGAATCTCTTCCACCGGAATACCGCTTTCCTCCCGTATATGAGAAAGCAACGCATTCTGCCGCTCCAGTTTATCGGTAAAACCCGTATACTCTTTGAGAATGCGGATTCCCTCCGGTGTTTCAAAGAGAATGGCGCCCCTTCCTTTCCAGGTTCGGATCACTTCGAAATCATATTCTGAAAGCACGCTGACTGCCCTGTCATTCACGTATATACCCCCTAAGATTGGTCATTACCTATCTTATGAAGCTCTATACGGAAAAATGCGCTAAATCTGTGTCAAAAGATATTCTTTTGTGTTGTATTCGGGATTCTCCAAAACCAGTTCCAGCAGCCGGTTTAACGTCTCTCCCATAGCCTTTCCCGGCTGCATGCCGGCCGCAATCAGATCCCGTCCGCTCACAGCCAGATCTTTCAGTGTCAGACATTGATTTTGCATTATAATCTCCCGGTATATCCGTTCGATTTCCGCCACCGCCTCCAGCTTTTCCGCTTCCTGATACCCGCTCTGCGCGGCAATGTCCGCCCGCTTGACCGAAAACAGCAGCGGCATAAGCGCCGACCCGATTTTCGCCGCCGCCCTGCGTACGCCGCGCGGCGTTTCGGGAATATAACAGTCATGACAGGATACCAGTTTTGTCACCCGGTCTTTTGTGGCATTATCAAACTTCAACCGGTTCATAACCGCTTCCGCAATGTCCCGGCTGACCGCCGCATGTCCTTTAAAATGATCGATTCCCGCCGCATCCGTCGTATGCACGGCCGGTTTTCCCAGATCATGAAACAACATCGTCAGCCGCAAAACCTTATCCGCCTCTACGGCCGCCATACTGCGTAAAATATGTTCCCCCACGCAATAACTGTGATGCGGATGATGCTGCGGCATTTCCATTGCCCGGTCAAATTCCGGGAAAACCTGCGCCGTAATCCCGCACTCCCACGCCGTCCGCAGGTAATCGGGATGCGGCGCCGTCACCAGCTTTATCAGTTCCGCCTGAATCCGCTCTGCGCTGACCTGCCGGATACCCGGCGCCAGCGCCCGGATGGCCGCCTTCGTCTCCCGTTCTATCGCAAACCCAAGCTGCGCCGAAAAGCGGACTGCCCGCATCATGCGCAGGGCGTCTTCCGTGAACCGCTCCGCCGCATCACCCACGCAGCGAATCACTCCCGCCTCCAAGTCGGCAAGCCCGCCAAACAAATCCACCAGCCCTGTCTCTTCATTATAAGCCATGGCGTTGATCGTAAAATCCCTGCGCCGCAGATCTTCCCGCAAATCCGCGGTAAACGTCACCGCTTTGGGATGTCTGCCATCCTCGTATGCGCCGTCGATCCGGTAGGTCGTCACCTCAAAGCCTTCCCGCTGCAGCATAACCGTTACCGTGCCATGCTGCAATCCCGTATCGACCGTGCGCCCAAACAGCGCTTTGATCTCCTGCGGCCGCGCCGATGTGGTTATATCCCAGTCGTCCGGCTCCTTTCCCAGAACACTGTCCCGGACACACCCGCCTACCGCATATGCCGCAAACCCGCCGGCCTGCAGGGTTCTTAAAATCATATTCACTTTTTCCGGCAGATGTATCCTCATGGCAACCTCCTTTTCCTTATTCTATATCAAGTCGCAGGGTTTGGCAATCAGGAGGAAGGTTCCAAATCCTGTAACCAAGCGTGGCCGGCCAATGGCCAGCCACACGATGAAAAGTCCGTAACCGTTTACGCATGTACAATATCCGTATACTCCGAAATCTCCCTGTTTATCGTAATCAGGTCTTCCAAACCCAGATCATGGATATTCTCATGTCCTGTAATTCTTGCAAATGTCCGCAGCTCCGCGAAACTGCAGTTCAGGTAGTTTGCCACCCGGCGGGCCGCTTCTTCCACTTTCAGGTTTGCCCGCAGTTCCGGGTTCTGTGTCGCCACACCCACGGGACAGTTTCCACTGCCGCAGATGCGGTACTGCCTGCACGCCGCCGCAACCATCGCCGCGCTGGCAACCGCCACCGCGTCGGCGCCCATCGCCAGCGCTTTGACAAAATCGGATGATACCCGCAGGCCGCCGGTAATCACCAGAGACATGTCGGAGCCCACACTGTTCAGATATTTTCTCGCCCGGTGCAGTGCATAGACTGTCGGTACGCTTGTGGCATCCCGCACAAGGCGCGGGCTGGCTCCCGTAGCGCCGCCCCGGCCGTCGATCGTAACAAAATCGGCGCCGGCAAACACACAGTATTCCAGATCTCTTTCAATCCGTCCGGCGGCAATCTTAATGCCGATCGGTCTGCCCTCCGATGCAAAGCGAAGCTGTTCCACCAGCGCTTTCAGATCTTCTTTTGTATTAATATCCGGGAATTTGGACGGACTGATTACATCCTTACCCAGCGGTTTGTTTCGGATTGCGGCAATCTCCGGCGTCACCTTTTCCCCCGGCAGATGGCCGCCCATGCCCGGCTTGGTCCCCTGTCCGATTTTAATCTCGACCGCGTCCGCTTCCCGCAGATTTTCCGGTGTCACACTGTACAGATTTGGTACATATTCAAATATGTATTTGCCCGCCGCCGCTTTTTCCTCCGGCAGGATGCCGCCTTCGCCGCTGCACATCGCCGTTCCCGCCATCGCGCTGCCTCTGGCCAGCGCGACTTTTACTTCTTTCGATAACGCGCCAAAGGACATATGGGAGATATAAACAGGCCCGGCCAATACCATCGGTTTTTTCGCATGTCTGCCGATGACCGTCGTAATGTCCACCGGCGCATGCTCATCAAGCGGCGGCGGATTCAACTGCGCGCCCAGAATCAAAATGTCATCCCACCCCGGCATGGGCATTTTCGTTCCCATTGCCTCTATGATGGGCTTCCCGGAAGCCGCCATTTCCTGTATTTCTTTCATATAACGATAATCGCTTTCCGGCGCGTCTGTCCCGGCCGTATCTCTCTGCTCCCGGAAAGCCGTCGCCGGCTGTCTGCAAACGGGGCAGTTTTCCAGCTCCCGAAACGGCCTGCCCTCCTTTTCTTCGTCATATATGTAACCGCATACGCTGCATCGATATTTCGCCATCGTCTCCACCCGTTCCTTTCCGGTTTCAGTAGTTCTCCGCCTTTACCTGGAAATAAGCCTGCGGATGTGCGCAGACAGGGCATACGTCCGGCGCTTTTTTTCCGACGCAGATATGGCCGCAGTTCGCGCACTGCCAGATCACATCGCCGTCTTTGGAAAATACCATATCGCCTTCCAGATTGGCCAGCAGTTTCCGGTATCTCTCCTCATGTTCTTTTTCAATTGCCGCCACACCTTCAAATAAAGCAGCGATCTCCCCGAATCCTTCCTCCCTTGCTTCCTTCGCAAAAGACGCATACATATCCGTCCATTCAAAGTTCTCGCCTTCCGCAGCCGCCTTTAAATTTTCCGCCGTGGAGCCGATCCCGTCATGCAGCAGTTTATACCACATTTTGGCATGTTCCTTCTCATTTGCCGCCGTCTCTTCAAAAATATTGGCGATCTGCACATAGCCGTCTTTTCTCGCCTTAGCGGCAAAATAAGTGTATTTATTTCTCGCCTGCGACTCTCCCGCAAACGCCGCCTGTAAATTCGCCTCTGTTTTTGTTCCTTTTAAATTTGCCATCGTTTGTTCTCCTTTTGTATATTTATCGTATCCATAAACAGCCGTACAATGCCCGATGCCCTACACCAGACGTACCGTCTCCCGCGCGATCGCCAGCTCTTCATTGGTCGGCACCACCATGGTAACGACTTTCGCCCCTTCGTCCGACAGAATCACTTCTTCACCCCGGATGCGATTCTTTTCTTCGTCAATATTCGTCCCCAGATAGCCGATATATTGTCCGATCAGCTTTCTGACCTCCGCGTTGTTTTCACCGGCTCCCGCAGTAAATACAATCGCATCCACACCGTTCATGGCCGCTGTATAGGCCCCGATATATTTCCCCACACGGTAAGCATAGGTCTCCAGCGCAGTCCGCGCCATCTCATTGCCTGCGTCCGCCGCTTCCGCCAAGTCACGGAAATCACTGGAAAGACCGGATAAACCGAGCACACCCGACTTTTTATTGCAGATATTGACCACTTCCTCCGCATCCACACCAAGCCTGCCTGCCAGAAACGGAATAATCGCCGGATCCAGATCGCCTGAACGCGTCCCCATAATCAAACCTTCCAGCGGCGTCAAACCCATGGAGGTATCGACACTCTTTCCATGGTCCACCGCGGAAACGGAGGCCCCGTTCCCCAGATGGCATACGATAATCTTCATATCCTCCCGTTTTTTCCCCAGAATCTCTGCCGCCCGCGCGGAGACAAAGTCATGGCTTGTACCGTGAAACCCATAGCGGCGTACCTGGTACATTTTGTAGTATTCATACGGAAGTCCGTAAAGATATGCCTTTTGGGGCATCGTCTGATGAAAAGCCGTATCAAATACGCCCACCATCGGTACATCCGGCATAATTGCCCGGCAGGAACGGATCCCCACCAGATTGGCCGGATTATGCAGCGGCGCCAGATCGCTGCACTTTTCGATCTCGCTGATCACTTCCTCCGTAATCACCACGCTGCCCGCAAATTTCTCACCGCCATGTACGATACGATGACCGACGGCATCAATTTCATCCGGGCTTTTGATTACCCCAACTGACGGGTCTGTCAGTTTTTCAATGACAAGCTTAACCGCAGCCGTATGATCGGGCATATCGGCTTCTTCCTTTACTTTCCCGCTTCCCTTCGGCTGATGTACAATGGCGCTTCCCGCAATGCCAATCCGTTCACACAGCCCCTTTGCCAGAACTTCCTGAGATTCGCTGTCAATCAACTGATATTTCAGCGAAGAACTCCCACAATTAATCACCAATACATTCATATCCTGCTTTCCTCCTTATCTTGTATTCTCATAAAAACCGTCATAAATGTAAATCATTAACAACTTCCGCCGCACAGATCTTCCGGTAGATTTCCCGGATAATCAAAAAAGAAAACGGCCCTAAAATTACGCCCGACAGCCCATACAATTTAACCCCCATATAAATGGACAACAGGATAATCACCGGATAAATGCCCATCCGCTCACCGATCAGCTTTGGCTCCAACAGCTCGCGGGCCAGCGCGCAGACGCCATACAAAAGCAGAAGAAGGAGACACCGCCCGATATTCCCCTGTATCAACTGCCAGAGAGCCATCGGCACCAGCACAATACCCGTACCGATAAATGGCAGCGCATCCAATATACCCGCCAGAATGCCGGTTGTCACGCCGTGTCGTATCCCCATTGCCCAAAGTCCCAGCGCACAGAGTACGCTGATCACGCAGAGAATCACCGCCTGTGCTTTCAGATACTGCCAGACCATGTCGCCGATTTTCCTACTGATCTCCTCCGCCGCCACAAACCACCGAAAATGGCAGAGATCCGCTCTGATGTTGTGATAATCTTTTACGAGCAGACCGGTGGCGATAAAGGTCATGATAAGAAACGCGGTTATGGAACAGATCATTTTAATATAAACAACAGAATAATTCATCAACTGCGGAAAAGCCTTCAACTTCATCTCGGTTGTAAACTTATCCACATGGGTCAAAATCAGATTTTCCATCACATCCGCATTAATCCCCATCTGCCGTTCGATTCCGCAACAGCAGGAACGGACAAAGCGGCAGAAACTGTCTTCATACGTGTCAATATTCCGGGCAAGCATGCCGACCTGACTGCACACTATGGTTGCCACATACCAGAGCAGCACACCGAGCAGCGCCATCGCGCCGAGCGCCGTCACCGCTGCCAGAATGCCTTTGTGAATGTGCAGTTTATCCTCAAGCTTTTGCAGCAGCGGCCGCATGACGGAAATCAGACAAACCGAAAGAAAAAAGGGCAGGACAAGTGTCAGAATATATTTCATAAACAAAATAACCGACACAACTGTCACTACCCCCGCTATGTATTTTTTATTTTTTTCCAACCAGAACCGATTCATTTTCATCACCTCTGGTTAGTATCCTGCATTTTTTCTCCGCTTATACCATGAAACGATCAATATTTTCCGCACTCTTCCGCATCAGTTTCGCAAAGCCGCCAATGCTGCCGTTTCTGCCCGGAATGCCGAGAAGGCGGCATTCTGCGGTTCTGTCGAAAACTGACGCTCCTGTTTGGAAACAGTGTCTTGAAATGAAAGCCAATACGCGCACAGCGCCGGCGAGCCTGTCGTCCGTTCCGGCATACCATACTTCCGGTCCCCGGCCAGCGGATAGCCGGCATATGCCATCTGCGCCCGTATCTGGTGGAAACGCCCCGTGGCAATCTCAATTTCCGCAAGACACTGTCGCTCTCGCTCCGCCAAAACCCGATATGACAGCTCTGCCCGCTTTGCCCCCTCCTGCGGTCCGTCCGTCACAATGGCCATGCTCCTTCTGCTGTCCTTTCGCAGATATTGCACCAATGTTCCCTCTTTCTCTGCCGGAATGCCGGTCAGCACCGCCAGATATTTTTTCCGCAGACTTCCCTCCGCGAGCTGTCGGCTCAGATCTGCCGCCGCCGCTTTCGTCAAGGCAAAAACAAGCAGTCCCTCCACCGGCTGATCCAACCGGTGAACAAGCCCCAGATACGGGTTTTTCCGCCCGCTCTCCCGGCATAACATATTTTTTAATTCACTGACCAGATCCGTTTGATACCCCGAAGCCGCCTGTACGGCAAGACCAGCCGGTTTTCGGCAAACCAGGAATTCTGTATTTCGATATAGGATTTCCATCTTTATGTGTTCCGTCATTGCTGTTACGCCTTACTGCCCTTTTTTCTGATTTCACATCCATAATACGCTCCCACCAGCTCGGCGAACGGCCTCTCCTCTGTTCCCAAATCCGTCTCTATGCCGCCGATCCACTGCCAGTACTCGCGTTCTTCGTCCTGATGACAGGTACCGTCTCTGCTGTGATTGAAAGAGCGCAGCTCAATCCGCAGATTCAGGCCCTCCGCATCCCGGTTCATAGCTTCGCCTACCGCCTGCAGACCGTCCTCGGCGTCCCTTTTCAGCGTCTCCCATTCCTCCTGCCCCAAATCTTCCTGCATCTTCAGATAAATACAGACATGCAGCGGATACAAGGTATATGCCTGACTGTAATCCACGCGATCGAGCTGCAGGATCGTATCGCCTCTTTCCAGATCCGCCGCCAGCGCACAATACGTTCCGGCCGCTTCCGCACCGCCCGCCGTATATCCTGCAAGGTTCTCAGCATCCCACAGATAAACGCTGCATTCCCAGTCATACATCGCTCGTATCCGCGCCGGCATATACCGGTCCAGATAACATTCCTCATAATAATCCTGCAATTGCAGCGTCATCCATTCCGTCTGCAGAGCGCCGACCATAAATTCCTTTTTATTGTCCAGAGACTGGATGCACTGTCTGCCGAGACTGTCCCGATAGAATATCTTCCACCGGTCATATGTATAAAACTCCCAGCTTTCGCCTGTCGTTGCCCATCCGTCTTTGTACACGCCATAGAAACCCGCCAGTTCCGGGTCATTTCGGATGCGTTCTTTTTCCGTAAATTTTACCTCCGGGCCGAATATCGCGACAAGCTGTTCCCGGTAAAGCGACGGATAATCCCCGCTGCATTCGATATACGTTTCCTGACACAGATCATCATCTGAGAAAGTATCCGTCTGCAGGAAAAACCGACCGATTGGCGGCGCCAGAGCGAGAAAGATAAGCGCCCCGATCAGACACCGGTACCATCCGGTCATAAAAACGCCTCCTTATATATTACTGCCCATACTGCGAGACATTGCTCCCGTCCACTTTTTCAAAATCAACCCACACATATTTGCCGTCCTCCGAGATGCCTTCCATTTCCCCGGGATCTCCGTTTCCGGCCAGCCGGATTGCCATCTCCACGGCCGCTTCACCCTGTCCTTTCCCCGACTGGTAAACGGTAAACCGCATCTCGCCCGCTTTGATTGCAGCACATCCGTCTGCCGTGGCGTCCACACCCAGAATCGGCAGCGACGCAAAATCCACTCCGGCCTCACGCGCCGCTTCCACGACGCCAAGCGCCATGGCGTCATTGTTGCAGATAACACAGTCTGCGCTGACACCCGTCCGCAAAAACAATGCAAACAAATCCTTTGCCTGTGCCGTATCCCAGTTCGCACTGTCCTCAAATACATAATGAATCGTCTTGCCGCTGTCTGCCAATGCCTGCTTTACACCGTTTGTTCTGCCCATTGTCGCCGAATGCGCCTTGGGTCCCTTGATTAACACCACATTGATTTCCGGCTGACTTCCCAACTGCTGCAGCACATATTCCGCCTGAAACTGTCCTGCCACCCCCTCGTCGGAACCGACATAGACATATTTTCCCGCTTCCAGATAACGGTCGTCGGGACAACTGTTGAAAAAGACAATCGGTATATCGCCCGCGCTCATTTTAAGCTGTACCGCCGTATCGGTCGATACGGCGCTGCAGAGAATCACATCGTATCCCTCCGCAGACGCCCGCTTTAACTGTTCCACCTGCGCTTCAATCGAGCCGCCCGCATCCTCCACGTCAAGCTGTACACCCTCCTGCGCCGCCTTGGCCATAGCAGCGTCCACAAGCGTCTGCCGAAAGGTATCCATTTCATTCAGCGAAAGGAAAATCCGAATCTCCTTCTGCCCTGCCATCGTCTGTCTGCTGCATCCGCTTACCGCCAGTGCAAATATCAGTATTGCGCATACCGCCAGCATCCTGACCCCTCTGTTTTTTCTCATTGTGCCCCGGCCTCCTTCTCTGTCCTGAATCTGGCAATCTGTCCATACAGTTCCTCCGCAGACGCCGTCAGTTCTCTGGCCCCATCCGATACCCGTTCGCTGCTGCGGGTAATATGGTCGGCCTGTTCCACCATCGTTTCCGAAGTTGCAAGAATCTCCTCCGAGCTGGCGGCCTGTTCCTGCGAGATGGCTGCCACATTCGTCGCCACATCATCCACCTGCTCCACTTTTTTGATCATACCCTGCACCAGTCCGTT
>CATLGN010000004.1 GCA_949935685.1 uncultured Lachnospiraceae bacterium
CGCGGGCATATTGGAGGAGGCCGCGCAGCAGATCATTACGGAAAAGGAAGTGCGAAGCTTCCGCGATGCAGGCGCCGACATCCTGCTCTTTCCCGCACCGGGCAGCGTACCCGGCATTACGATGGACTATGTGCGGGAGCTGGTGACGTATGCCCACAGTCTGGGCGCGCTGACAATTACGGCGATCGGTACGTCGCAGGAAGGCGCGGACACGGATACGATCAAACGGCTTGCCCTGCTGTGCAAGATGACGGGAACGGACATTCACCATCTTGGGGATGCGGGCTATGCGGGCATGTCCCTGCCGGAAAATATTCAGGCATATTCCGTGGCCATCCGGGGCATCCGGCATACGTATCATCGGATGGCGGCGTCCCTGCGGCGGTAAGGGACCGGAAGTAAAATCCCATGCGTTATATCCCGGGAATCGCGTCGAAATATTGTTCCACACCCTTGTATTGCCATATTTTTTCTGCTATAATCGTGATGCACGAACCGACTGTCCACAGCGGGCGGCCGGCATTCCTGTGAATCATATAATCAGCAAAAGGAGAAAGAGCGATGAAAGGAAATATTGTAGTTGGACAGTCTGGCGGACCGACCGCCGTGATCAATTCCTCCGTGGCAGGCGTATACGCCGCAGCGAAAAAGCTCGGCGTTAAGAAAGTATATGGCATGGTGCACGGCATTCAGGGATTCCTGGCGGATAAGCTGTGTGATCTGGACGAATATCTGGATAACGAGACAGGCGTGGAACTGTTAAAGAGAACCCCGTCTGCATTTCTGGGTTCCTGCAGGTTTAAAATGCCCAAGATCGAGGGTCATGAAGACGTATACGAAAAAGTGTTTGAAATCATGGAGAAACACGACATCGAATGTCTGTTTTACACAGGTGGCAACGATTCCATGGATACCGTGAAGATGCTGTCCGATTATGCGGCGGCGCATAATAAACCGCAGCGCTTTATGGGCGTACCGAAGACGATTGACAATGACCTGCCGATCACGGATCACTGTCCGGGATACGGTTCCGCGGCAAAATATATTGCAACATCGATGAAAGAGGTCATCCGCGACAATTCTTCCTTTGGCGTGGAGAAACCGACCGTGCTGATCGTGGAGATTATGGGACGGAATGCGGGATGGCTGACGGCGGCCGCAGCGCTGGCAAAAGATGTGGACTGCGAGGGTGCAGACGCGATTTATCTGCCGGAGCGTACATTTGATGTGGATGCATTTATGGCAAAGGTGAAAGATCTGGCAGCCAGAAAGTCTTCCGTTGTGATCGCTGTTTCGGAAGGCATCAAAGTTGCGGACGGCCGTTATGTCTGTGAGCTGGCGAACGCCAACGTGGCTGTGGACGCATTCGGACATAAGCAGATGTCCGGTATGGCTGCTTATCTGGCACAGGCTGTTGCGGCAGAGACAGGGCTGAAGACAAGAGCGATTGAATTCTCCACACTGCAGCGCGCGGCGACACATCTGGCATCGCTTACCGATATTAACGAAGCATTCCAGGTTGGACATGACGCGGTACTTGCCGCGGAAGATGGCAAGACCGGTATGATGATTACGCTGGACAGAAACGGCGACGATCCGTATCAGTGCGGAACGAGCGCATACGACATTCACGCGAGTGCCAATGTGGAAAGAGCCGTTCCGGATGAGTGGATTACAGAGGACGGATGCGGTCTGAACGAAGGATATGAAAAATATGCAAGACCGCTGATTATGGGTGAACTGCAGCCGCTGTTCGTAAACGGGACACCGAGACATCTGGTACGCAAATAAGGGACTGCGCACAGGGAGAAATGACGAGGGGATGACCGTTTGGTCATCCTCTTTATGCATATGGGTTAAAACGGAGAGAAGGAGGTAGCTTTTTATGCCCATGGAACGTGAAATGAAACAGGAGGTCCTGCAGATGAATCTGGAGGCGACGCTTTCCGGGATGCTCGGGGAATTATATGGGAAAACAATACGGGAAGCCGACAACGCACAGATTTATCATGCGCTTTTACGTCTTTGCAAACGGATTATGGCGGCGACACCGGAAATTTCCGGGGACAAAAAGGTCTATTATATATCCGCAGAGTTTTTGATCGGGAAGCTGCTGTCAAATAATCTGATCAATCTGGGAATCTATGACAAGCTGGAGGAGATACTGAAAGCAAACGGAAAAGAGATTTCGCTGATCGAGGAGGCGGAACCGGAACCTTCTCTTGGAAACGGCGGCCTGGGACGGCTCGCAGCCTGTTTTCTGGACTCCATTGCTTCGCTCGGCCTGCCGGGAGAGGGCATTGGCCTGAATTATCATTTCGGCCTGTTTCAACAGGTATTCCGGGATAAACTGCAAAAGGCGGAAAAAAACGACTGGATGGAAAAGGATTCGTGGCTTACAAGGACGGATAAGACCTTTGAAGTTTCATTCGGTAAGAAAAAAGTTACGTCCAGATTATATAATATTGATATTGCGGGCTATGAGAACGGCATCAATAAGCTGCGCCTGTTCGATCTCGAATCCGTGGATGAAAGCCTTGTAACAGAGGGCATTACCTTTGACAAAGAGGCGGTTGATAAGAATCTGACGCTCTTTTTGTATCCCGACGATTCGGATAAGGCCGGTAATCTGCTGCGCATCTATCAGCAGTACTTTATGGTGAGCAATGCCGCGCAGCTTATTTTATATGAGATGAGAGAGAATAAGTATGACCTGCGGAAGATGGATGAACATGCGGTTATCCAGATTAACGATACCCACCCGACGATGATCATCCCTGAGCTGATCCGCATTCTCGTGGAAGAAAAAGCTTTTACCATGGATGAGGCCATCGCGGTGATCAGCAGGACATGCGCCTATACGAATCATACGATACTGGCGGAAGCGTTGGAGAAGTGGCCGCTCTCTTATCTGGAGAAGGCAGTCCCGCAGCTTGTGCCGATTATCAAAGAGCTGGATAAGCGTGTGGCGGCAAAATATAAAGACGAAAAAGTACAGATTATCGATAAAGACAAAAAAGTGCATATGGCACATATCGATATTCACTATGGATTCAGCGTCAACGGTGTGGCCGCCATCCATACCGATATATTGAAAAATACGGAGCTGAAGCCGTTTTACGACATCTATCCCGAAAAGTTCAACAATAAGACAAACGGCATTACGTTCCGCAGATGGCTGCTCTCCTGTAACCGGGAACTGACGGCCTGCATTGACAGTCTGATCGGCGGCGGTTTTAAAAAAGACGCCGGGGAGCTGGAAAAACTGCTCGCCTTCCGGGACGATGCGGAAGTGCTGGACCGTCTGGAAGCGATCAAACGCCGGAAAAAGGAAGCGCTGGCCGCATATGTGGCGGAAAAAGAAGGCGTAACGCTCAATCCGGACTCCATTTTTGACATTCAGATCAAGCGTCTGCACGAATATAAGCGTCAGCAGATGAATGCGCTCTATATTATCCATAAATATCTGGAGATCAAAAAGGGGAAGAAGCCCTCTACGCCGCTGACGTTTATCTTTGGGGCCAAGGCAGCGCCGGCCTATGTGATCGCACAGGATATTATCCATCTGCTGCTCGTTTTGCAGGATATTGTGGATAATGATGCGGATGTCAGCCCGTATATGAAAGTCGTTATGGTGGAAAATTATAACGTAAGCTATGCGGAAAAACTGATTCCCGCATGTGATATTTCCGAACAGATTTCGCTGGCGTCCAAAGAGGCGTCCGGCACTGGGAACATGAAGTTTATGCTGAACGGCGCAGTCACACTGGGGACGGATGACGGCGCCAATGTGGAGATCCATGAACTGGTCGGGGACGATAATATTTATATCTTCGGCGCGGATGCCGATACGGTGATCGCGCATTACGAAGACGAAGACTATGTGGCGAAAGATTATTATAAAAAGAGTCCGGTCATCAAAGAGGCCGTTGATTTTATCGTCGGCAAACAGGCGCTTGCCAGCGGTCATAAGGAAAACCTGCAGCGGCTCTATCAGGAATTGCTGGAGAAAGACTGGTTTATGACGCTGCTGGATCTGGAAGATTACATCCGGGTAAAAAACCAGGCCTTTGCGGATTATGAAGACCGGGCAAAATGGAAACGCATGATGCTCGTCAACATTGCGAAAGCAGGATTTTTCTCATCCGACCGCACGATTGCGGAATACAACCGGGACATCTGGAAATTGCGATAAGAATCGGCCGAACCATGTTGCAGACAGGGGCGGAACAATGTGGAAACATTGTTCCGCCCCTGTTATGCATTGTGCATAATTTTAGACAGCGGTATTTGGGTAAACCTGACAAGATTTCAAAAATCATCCAAAAGCTATTGCACAGGTTTGTCGGTTGTGATAGCATGTGTATGAAACCGGTAACGTTACCGCTAACGTTACCGACAACGTTTCCGGAACCGGGTGGCAAAAAACCGAAACGGATGGAAAACAAAACAAGGAGGGAAAAATTATGAGAACATGTAAGAAAGTTGTTGCCGTATTGTCCGCAGCGATTATGGCGGCAGGCGTATTGAGCGGATGCGGATCGAGCGGCGGAGACGCGGCGGGCGGTGCAGCAGGCGGCGGTGCAGGCGGAGAAAACGCCGCGGGCGGAAGCGTCTACTATCTGAATTACAAGCCGGAGGTCGACGCACAGTGGCAGGAGTTGGCTGCCGCATATACGGAGGAGACAGGCGTTCCGGTTACGGTTGTGACGGCGGCTTCCGGTACGTATGAACAGACGCTGACATCGGAGATCGCAAAGACGGAAGCGCCCACACTGTTCCAGGTGGAGAATCAGTCCTGGCTGGATAACTGGGGACAGTACTGCTATGACCTGAAAGGCAGCTTTATCGCGGAACATTCCACAGCCAATACGCTGTCCATGGAAGGCGTGGAAGTGGCTTCCGTACCGTTCGCAATGGAAAGCTATGGCATCATCTACAATGTGGATCTGCTGGAGGAATACTGCGCGCTTGATAATGCCGTAATCTCCAGCCCGGCGGAAATTATCGACTTCGCTTCCCTGAAAGCGGTTGCAGACGATATTCAGGCGAGAAAGGACGAACTCGGCGTGGAGGGCGCGTTTACATCGGCCGGACTTGACGGATCTTCCAACTGGAGATTTACAACACATCTTGCCAATGTGCCGATCTATTGGGAATATACGAAAAAAGGCATTACGACGGCAAAATCGCTGGACGGCACTTATGTGGAAAACTATAAGAATCTGATCGACCTTTACTTCACGGATTCCACCTGCGATCCGGCGCTGTTAAGCGGCAAGACCGGAGACGATGCGCTGGCAGAATTCTGCGACGGCATGGCGGTATTTTATCAGAACGGTACATGGGCATGGACGGCTGACAACGATATGAGCACCATGAATGTGGCGTTCCTGCCGCTGTACACGGGCGTTCCGGAAGAAAAGGATACCATCGGTGTCTGCACCGGTACCGGCAACTACTGGTGTGTGAACAAAAATTCCACGGAGGAAGACATTCAGGCGACTCTGGATTTCCTGGAGTGGGTAATCTCTTCCGAAACCGGTATCGAGACAATGTCCGGCGCAATGGCGTTCAACTGCCCGTTTGATACCTTTGAAGGTGTGGAACTGGCGAACCCGCTGTTCACAAGCGCCAATGAATACGAAGCGGCGGGCAAAACGCCGGTGACATGGATCGGTACGGAAAGTCTGCCGACAGAGAACTGGAAATCCAATCTGGGTTCCGCTCTGATCGAATACGCGCAGGGCACAGGCGACTGGGCGAACGTGGAAAAAGTATTTACCGAAGACTTTGCTACGGAGTGGGAAAACCGGTAAGAGAAACCGAAACGTTATCAGGGAGACTTAAAATATGAGGATGGGGAAAGAAGGGCGGGGCTGCCTGCCGTTCTTTCCCGGTAAGAGGAGAATGTTTCATGGAAAAAGCGTTAAAAAAATATTTTCCGGTCTTTGTCCTGCCGACGGCGGCTGCGTTTGTGATCGGATTTATCGTGCCTTTTATCATGGCGGTTTATTTGAGCTTTTGTTCCTTTACAACGGTCAGCGATGCAAAATTTGTGGGGATTGGCAACTATATCGAAGCGTTTCAGGACACGACATTTCTGCATTCCGTGCTCTTTTCCGCGCTGTTTACCGTTGTCACCGTGATTCTGATCAATGTGCTTGCGTTTACGGTAGCGCTTTGCCTGACAAAGAAAATAAAGGGAACCAATGTGTTCCGTACCATCTTTTTCATGCCCAATCTGATCGGCGGTATCGTTCTTGGCTATGTATGGCAGCTTCTGTTTAACGGCCTGCTTTCCTATGTCAATCGTACGCTGACATACAGTTCGGTATATGGGTTCTGGGGACTGGTAATCCTGCTGAGCTGGCAGCAGATCGGGTATATGATGATCATCTATATCGCGGGCATCCAGAATATCGCGGGCGATATGCTGGAAGCGGCGGAAGTCGACGGTGCGAACGGCTTTCAGCGTCTCTTTAAGATTATCATTCCGTCTGTCAGCCCGTCGATCGTCATCTGTACATTCCTGTCGCTGACAAACGGCTTTAAACTGTTTGACCAGAACCTTGCGTTGACAGCGGGCGAGCCTTCGCGTGCAACGGAAATGGTGGCGCTGAATATCTATAACACATTTTATGGCAGCACGGCCGCATACCGGGGCGTCGGTCAGGCGAAAGCCGTGATCTTTGCCATTGCGCTGGCAGTTATCGGCGTAATCCAGATGCGCTTTACGGCAGGAAAGGAGGAGAAGTAGGATGGGTGGCAAAAAGGAAAGTTATAAAAATGTACTGACCGCAATATTTACGGTTGTTTCACTGGCATATGTGTTTCCGGTCGTGCTTGTCCTGATCAATTCCTTTAAGAAAAAGACAAGTATCAATCTGAATCCCTTTGCCTTTCCGAACGCCAAGTCCTATGTGGGCTTTGACAATTACATAAAAGGGATTGAGAAGATTGAATTTTTCAAATATTTCGGGTATAGTTTATTTATTACCACAGCTTCCGTTCTGGCCATTCTGGTGCTCTGTTCCATGTGCGGCTGGTATGTGACCCGGGTACGGAACGCTTTTACAAAAGCGCTGAAGTTTGGCTTTATCTTTTCCATGGTTGTGCCGTTCCAGATGTTAATGTTTACCCTGGCGAAGACGGCCGATACCCTGCATCTGAATACGCCTGTGGGGATTATCATTGTATATCTGGGATTCGGAGCCGGCATGGCGGTGTTTATGTTTTCCAATTTTGCCCAGAGTATGCCGCTGGAGATTGAGGAGGCGGCCAGCATCGACGGCTGTAATCCGCTGCAGATGTATTTCAAAGTGGTATTCCCCATTATGAAACCGACTTTCGTTTCCGTGGGTATCCTGGAGATTATGTGGGTATGGAATGACTATCTTTTACCGTACCTTGTGCTGGATATTAAAAAATATAAGACCATTCCGATCGTAATTCAGTACTTAAAGGGAGGGTTTGGTTCCGTGGATATGGGAACGATTATGGCCTGCATCGTTATGGCGATCCTTCCGGTTATCGTGTTCTACATTGCGTGCCAGCGGTACATTATTGAAGGTGTTGTGGCAGGCGCGGTAAAAGGCTGATTGTCAGAGCGCTTATTATGTTTATGAAGGGAGAGGGGACGATGAAAAGACAATGCGGGATACTGCTTCCCATTTCCAGTCTGCCTTCCGCGTACGGGATCGGCGCGTTTTCCAAAGAGGCCCGCGATTTTGTGGATCTGCTGCAGGAGACGGGGCAGCATCTGTGGCAGATACTGCCTCTGGGGCCTACGGGATACGGGGACTCACCGTACCAGTCGTTTTCCACGTTTGCAGGCAATCCGTATTTTGTCGATCTGGAGGCGTTGACGCAGGAAGGGCTTCTGACAAAGGAAGAATGCGAAAGTTATGACTGGGGAGACCGGGCGGATACGGTTTCCTATGATAAGATATACCGGGGACGGTTTGCCATTCTCAAAAAGGCGTACAGCCGGTATTCCTTCCGCGATGACAACGCATTTGCGGCATTCTGGGACAAAAACAGGATGTGGCTGAAAGACTATGCGCTGTATATGGCTGTGAAGGACAGCATGGGCGGCCTGTGCTGGTCGGACTGGGACGACGGGCTCCGGCTGCGGCATCCGCAGGCGCTCGCCGATGCCGAAAAGCGGCTGGAAGATCCGATTCGTTTTTATGTTTTTATCCAGTATATTTTCCGGAAGCAATGGCTGGCCCTGAAGCGCTATGCCAATGACAGAGGGATACAGATCATCGGCGACATTCCGATCTATGTTTCGTTCGACAGCGTGGATGTGTGGGCCAATCCGGAGCTGTTTCAGCTCGACCGGGACCGGATCCCGACGGCCGTTTCCGGCTGCCCGCCGGATGCGTTTTCGGCTGACGGACAGCTCTGGGGCAATCCGCTGTATGCATGGGAATATCATAAAAAGACCGGGTATCGGTGGTGGATTGACCGGATGAAGGCGCAGTTTGAACTGTTCGATATTGTGCGTATCGACCATTTCCGGGGATTTGACGCTTATTATTCGATTCCCTACGGAGAGCCGACAGCCGTAAACGGGCACTGGGAGAAAGGCGTGGGCCTTGATCTGTTCACGCATATCAAAAAGGAACTGGGCGACGCGCCGATTATAGCGGAAGATCTGGGATATGTGACGGATTCCGTGCGCCGGCTTCTGGAAGATACGGGGTATCCGGGGATGAAGGTTCTGCAGTTCGCGTTTGATTCGCGGGAGGAGGGCTGCTATATGCCCTACAAATATCCGTGTAACTGCGCGGTCTACACCGGAACCCATGACAATGATACGATCACAGGCTGGTACGGAAGTCTGTGTGAAAAAGACAAAAAGACCGCAGAGCTGTATCTGCAGAATGCGCACAGACCTGTGGAGGAGATCCGGTGGGATTATATCTGCTGCGCGCTGAGCTCGGTTGCGGATACCTGCATTATCCCGGCGCAGGACTATCTGGGGCTGGACAGCCGGGCGCGCATCAATACGCCGGCCGTGCCGTCAGGCAACTGGCAGTGGCGCATGGAGAACGGTGCGTTCACGGAAACGCTGCGGAAAAAGATGCGTTCTCTGGCGGAAGTGTACGGCAGATGCTGATTTCCTGTGTGCGGCCGAATTGTTGACTTTTGTGCCAAACAGTTTATAATAGAAAAGAAAACCCGGTAGTTTACCTGTGCCGGGTTTTCTTTTCATCGTATCGTACGATAACGATACGAAATGGGTTTTATGTCGGAGGGGAGAGACGCCGGACATGGATAGTGTAACGATAAAAGATATAGCGAAGGAGTGCGGCGTCAGTGTCAGCACGGTTTCGCGGGCGATCAACGATTATCCGGGGATCAGCCGGAACACGAAAAAGAAGATTATGGAGGCCGTCCGGGAGCATCAGTTTATTCCGAATAACAGTGCGCGGAATCTGCGGCAGCTTGAGGGCAATTCGATTGTCGTTCTGATCAAGGGAATCGATAATCCCTTTTTCCAGCCCATGATCGGGATTCTGGAAAAGATCATCCGTGAGCGGAAGTATGCGTTTATTCTGCAAAATGTCAACGCGGAGGAAGACGAGATCGAAGTGGCGCTGGAGCTGATTCTGGAGAAGAAACCAAAGGGGATTATCTTTCTGGGCGGATATTTTTATCATACGGAGGAGAAACTGCGGCAGCTCAGCATTCCCTGCGTGATCGGCGCGGTGGGCGGGATGGATCAGACGAACGGCGCGGTATTTTCTTCTGTCCATGTGGATGATATTCAGGAAAGCTATAAGATCGTCGATTATCTGTGCAGGATGGGACATAAGCGTATCGCCATGTTTGCGGCCTGCCGGGGAGATCGGAGCATCGGCGCGCTGCGTCTGGAGGGATACCGGCGTGCGCTGGCCGATCATGGTCTGCCGATTCTGGACGAACTGATCCGCTATGCGCAGCCGGAGGAGGACGTCTACGCGATGGAACGCGGGTATCAGGAGGCGAACAGGCTTCTGGCCGGCGGCACGGCGTGCACGGCCATTTACGGGATTTCCGATACGGTCGCAATCGGCGCCTGCCGGGCGCTGAAGGAGAAAGGGAAGAAGATTCCCGGCGATTATTCGGTTGTGGGCTTTGACGGACTGGAAATCGCCTCGTATTATATCCCGACGATCACGACGGTCCGGCAGCCGGTGGAAGAGATGGCGCAGGAGGTTGCGCGGATTTTATTTGATACGATCGAAAAAGAGGCGCCGGTGCAGCACCGGATTTTTGACGGGGAGTTGCTGGTCAGAGAATCTTCGGATTGTCTGGCGAAAGAATGGTAAGACGCAGGCTGCGGAAATCGGGGATTTGCAGCCGGGCGCGCGGAAAGGGGTGGCAGGAGTATGAGACAAAGCGGTATCTTAATGGCCGTCTCCAGCATCCCGTCCCGGTATGGGATTGGGTGCTTTTCCGGGGAGGCATATGCGTTTGTGGACTTTCTGGAGCAGGCGGGACAGCGGCTCTGGCAGATACTTCCGCTTGGGCCTACCGGCTATGGCGATTCACCGTATCAGTCGTTTTCCACATTTGCGGGGAATCCGTACTTTATCGATCCGGAAACGCTGGCGCGGGAGGGGTATCTGACACAGGAGGACTGTGAAGCCTGTGACTTCGGGGATGATGAGACCTGTGTGGATTACGAAAAGATATATCATGCCCGGTTCGCGCTTTTGCATCGGGCGTACCGCGGCAGTCATTGGGAGGAGGACGAAGCGTTCCGGGCGTTTCGGGAGGAAAATGCCTATTGGCTGGACGATTATGCGCTTTATATGGCGGTGAAAAACGTGTTTGGCGGCAAGAGCTGGACACTTTGGGATGCGGGAATCCGAATGCGGGAACCGCAGGCGATGGCGTATTATCGGGAGCATTACGCGGATGAAATCCGTTTTTATGAATTTATCCAGTATCAGTTCAGCAGACAGTGGAAGGCGCTGAAAGCGTATGCGAATGGGAAAAAGATTCGGATTATCGGGGATATTCCCATTTATGTGGCGCTTGACAGCGCGGATACGTGGGCCAATCCCGAGCTGTTTCAGCTCGATGAAACAGGTACGCCGATCGCGGTGGCGGGCTGTCCGCCGGATGCCTTTTCCGCCACGGGGCAGCTCTGGGGAAATCCGCTGTATCGCTGGGACTACCATAAGCAGACCGGATACCAATGGTGGATCCGTCGGATTGCTTACTGCTATCGGCTGTACGATATGGTGCGGATTGATCATTTCCGCGGATTCGACGAGTATTATGCCATTCCTTACGGCGAGCCGACGGCGGAGAACGGACGGTGGGAGCCGGGGCCGGGGTACGAGATTTTCCGGGCGCTGCGGGCGCAGCTCGGCCGGATTGATGTGATTGCGGAAGATCTGGGCTATCTGACGCCCTCGGTTTTGAAACTGGTGAAGAAGACCGGCTATCCCGGTATGAAGGTTTTACAGTTTGCCTTTGATTCCGGGGCAGAGAGTGTTTATCTGCCGCATAATTATACACAGAATTGTGTGGTTTACACCGGCACGCATGATAACGATACGACGGTGAGCTGGTATGCCTCTCTGAGACGACGGGATCAAAGCTTTGTGAGGCGGTATCTGCACATCAGAAACGGAAAGGATGTGCCGTGGGCTTTGATTCGCGCCGCGCTGTCCAGTGTGGCGGATATGGCCGTGATTCCGATGCAGGATTATCTGGGGCTGGGCGGAGAGGCGCGAATGAATCTGCCGTCCACGCTCGGCGGCAACTGGGCATGGCGGATGCGGGCGGATGCCTGCACGCAGGAGCTTGCGGCGGAAATCCGCGCGCTGGTGAAATTATATGGAAGATTGCAGGGGGAAAGCAAATGAAAAAACGGGCAATGAAAAAATGTATGGCGTTATTACTGGCGTCGCTGACTGTCTTTACGGTATCCTGTTCGGTTCCCGGAATCGGGAAATCCGGGGATTCCGAAAAAGGAGAGATGGAGGGACAGAGTTTTGCGGAGGCGCACGACGCCTTTCAGACAACGCTGACAACGCAGGACAGCGACAGCGATCCGATACCGGAGCCGCCGGAAGGCGTTTTCGATCTGGTGAAATATCCTTCCAAAGTGGGCGATCTGTCGGCTTATGTGTCGAGCGACCCGGGCGACGGCCAGAAGCATCCGATGATTATCTGGGTTGTCGGCGGATGGGGCAACGGCATCAGCGATTTTCCGTGGACCTATCCGGAATGGGATAATGACCAGACCGCTTCGGCGTTCTGGCGTTCCGGTGTGCTGACGATGTATCCGTCCTTCCGGGGCGGCTGCGGCAACCCGGGACATTATGAGACGTTGTTCGGCGAGATCGACGACATCGTATCCGCGTATGAATATGCAGCGTCGCTGCCGTACGTGGATCCGGAGCGCATTTATCTGGGCGGGCACAGCACCGGCGCTACCCGTGCGCTGCTGGCTGCGGAATATACGGATAAATTCCGCGCAGTGTTCTGCTTCGGCGCAGTCGATGACATCAAATATCATAATAACAGCCAGTTTACCTTTGATACGACGAAAAAGGACGAATATGTGATGCGGTCTCCGATTCACTGGCTGGACGATGTGAAAACGCCGACCTTCCTGATCGAAGGCAGGGACGGGAACGCCGAGAATCTGGAACGGATGCTGGAAGCGACCGAAAATGAAAATATCCACGGCTATGTGCTGGAGGGAGCGGATCACTTCGCACCGCTCGGGCCGATCACGCCGCTGCTGGCGGAAAAGATACTGGCGGATACCGGCGCGGAGAGCACGATTTCCGTGACGCAGGAAGAATTGGATCAGGCGATGAAGCAGGAACCGGAGATTCCGCTGCCGGTTATGGCATGGGCTGAGATAGAGACGCTGGGCCTGCATTTTTCCTATCCATATCTGTGGGAGATGGAAGATGTGTCGGGCGATTATGATTTGAGCGTTATGCTGTATTCCCCGTATGACGGCGAGAATGTGTGGGATATGGCCAATATGTATTTCGATATTTATACGGGATATGAAGACAGCTTTATGACGGATATGACCGAAAATCTGCAGAATAAGGGATATGAAGTGCAGGAGACCGAGATCAGCGGCTACCCGGCCATCGATGCGCACGGGCAGGAGATGGACGATACGGGCAGCGTGTTCAACAATCGTTTCGTGCTGATTGCAAAGGACGATGCATACATTGGTTTCGATTTCTTTATCCATCAGAACTTCGGAACGGATGCGGACGAACTGTTCCAGAGCATTGTGGACGGCATCGAGCTGACCGAAGGAACCGGGGAATCCGGTGAAGGAGCGGCGGACGACGCGGGAACGGAAGGCGAAAGCGCGCAGTAGAAACAGGCAGGCGTGTGCCTGGCACATGACGTTCCGTACTGCTGCCTGACCACGGCCGACCGGTCATTGCGTTGACGGCCGCGGCCTGCGGGAGAGCGCGGAATTGTGATAGGCCGGGTCATAGGTGACATCCTGTAAAAACCATGCCGGAGGCGTAAAGCCTTCGGCTTCTTCTTTTGTCTGAAATTCAACCTCTGCAATGATCAGCGGTGCGAACGGCGCATGAAAAATATCCAGTTCAATCGTATGCTGCCCGTACGGGATCAGATACCGGTCTTTAGAAATGACATTACCGTCACATTTTGGCAGCAGATGCTCATAGCTCTCCCGGTTCAGCGGCAGATTGTATTCCTCCCGCGCCAGCAGGCCGCTGCCTTTGTATGTCAGCCGGTAGGCGTCGTCTTCCCTGCGGATGCGGACGACGGGATCGGTATTCAGATACGCCTGTTCCATATGCTTAACCGGGTAGCGGTCAAGATCTGCGGGCAATTCTCGGATTGTAAATTTTCGTTCGATTTCCATGGTGATTCCTTTCTGTGGTGGGAGAAATTATTTTCCCATTTCATTGCATCTATAGTATATGCGATTTACAGCGCAAAAGCAATATAACAGGGAGGTGAGGACACGACAAACGCATGAATGAACAAATTATGAATTTAGCATGCGTAAAGGATAGAAACGGAAAAAGTCCTGACAAGATTTCTTTTCCGGCAGGTGCGCAGCGTTCCGGCCGTACCCCGGGCTGCAGGTATATGTATGAAATTGTGCGTTTTAGGTAACAAAAAACACCGTATTTCTACGGTGCTTCTTGTCGGAAATATTCTGTTTTATGATAGCGACAAACTGAAATCTTCATTCCTGATGGGGCATAACGCCCCACCAGTTTTTGTTCGGATTAGTTTACACAAGTTGTCCCGGTAATTTTAATTTCTCTTTGTACGGAAATTGCTTATCAAATTCCTCCGCTTCTGCTTCGTCCACAAAATATCCTGTTGGAGTCGCATATTCGCCTGTAACCCCATCCAAATATCCCGGAATCAGTTTTTTACACAAGAAAAAAGACGCATCTGCATCCTCTGGCAATCCGTGATAACGAATCCCATATTCGGACGCATAGGTAAATCCGCTTTTCCCGTAAAAATCAATATTACCTTCAAAACACAATGCTCCTGCACCCATTTGTTTTGCCTTCTCAATAGAATAATCCAGCAAAATCTTACCGTATCCTTTGCGTTTTAAATCATTTGCAATACAGATAGGTCCCATTGTCATAATCGGAATATGTCTGCCGTCATCTGCACAAATCTCTGCTTTTACAAAGATGTTTTGTCCAATGATTCTGCCGTCTTTCTCCATAACAAAATCAAGTTCCGAAACAAAGTCTTTATCCTTTCGCAAGCAGTGAAGTACATAATGCTCCAGACATCCCGGACGATACATATTCCAAAAAGATTCTCTTACCAGATACTCTACTTCCGCATGGTCTGCAGGTGTTTCCAAACGTATTAAATAGTCATTTTTATTCATTATTTTTTTCTCCTGATGATTGTTGACTGCAATACTGGGAGGTTACGATTTGATTGTTGTTCATAACCTCCCGGTTATGCCACAATCTCCAAGGTGTTGTTTTTTCTCAAACAGCAATCTCCTTAAAATATAATATTTATAATCAAGCCTTTCGGCAGGATTAACAAAAATGAAACTTCAAATTTTCTTTTTCTTCGAAGTTGGAAGTTCGTCATACATAGCATTAAACAAATCCGTTAAGAATTCTTTATTATCAACATCCTCAACCAACAACATTTCTTTTGCTCCCTTGTAGGGTAATTCATACGAAGTTGTTGGCATATGACTAATCGCTGATTTTATCGGTTTAACAAGCAATCTATCGTCATAGATACCGCCCACATTCTTTCCACGATAATAGATGATGTATTCTCCCATCATTGCCTTGTATGTTATTTCTTCCAATTCAGATAGTTGTTCTAATATAAAATCTAAATACTCTTTACTCGAAGCCATATTATCCTCCACAAATCGGGCTTTATCGCTCTGTATCGTCAAACGACATATCCGTTAGAGCCGCAATCTGGTCTCTCCGCCCATAAATCACTGCCGTAATCCATACTGCCTTCTTGTCCTCGTCAATCAGATAATAAACAAGAAAATTCTTGAATGGCATTTTGTGAATTTCTTTCGTATGCCACGGTTCTTCTTCTGTAAGACGGTAGCGTGACGGCATAAAATCCAGCTTTGCGATTTCACTTTGCAGAGTGTCTGCCCATTTTCGTGCCGTTTCCGGTGCAAACAGCACTTTGGAAATATACTGCACGATTTCTTCAATTTGCCCGATTGACTGTGAGGTCAGCTTCACTTCATACCGCATACTTAAATATTCTCACGAATTTTGGCAAAGGCTTCGTCAACGGAAAGTCCTTCTCCTGACTTTGCCTGATGATATCCTTTTTCCATCATTGCATTAAATTGAGCGTCCGTCATACTGTCTCTTGTAGGCAGACTCGGCACAGTGAGAGAATACGGAACGCCGCCCGTCATAATAATCTGTCTGTATAAGGTATCAATCAAAACGGAAACAGGAAGTCCAATCTTATCCAAAACTGCCTCCGCCTGCCGTTTAATCTCAGGCTGCACACGAGCCGTTACATTTGCACTTTTTGTTGCCATAATACGCACCGTCCTTTCTTTCATTGATGATAGCATATTGTATGGCTGATTGCAATACAATATGTACATATCTTAAAAAGTTTACAAATTTGACCACTTCGACTACACTCGCAACTTAATGACTTCTTGAATACTTGCCGAAAAAGAAAAACTGCCATCAGTTGACAGCAGTTCTCTTTTGGTTGGTATCCGTTAAGAATACACAATATCATTCAATACAATTTCATCGGCACAGGCTCGAATGTTATCGTCCTATTAAAGTATAGCCTTCCGGCCACAGTACTTGTTCCTGGCGCAAAAACCGGCAGAATGCCAGTTGAAATCTCCCATGGAAAATGGTAATCTGTACCTGTAGAGTTGTTTCATACAGGAAAGGCGGTTATATCATATGAGTAAAGTATGCATCTTCTTCGCGGAAGGATATGAAGAGATAGAAGCGCTGACGGTGGTGGATCTGCTGCGCCGCAGCGGCATCGACACGGCGATGGTATCGGTTACGGGCGACAGGACCGTGACGAGTTCCCACGGCGTTCCGGTCGTTATGGACAGCCTGTTTGCGGAGACGGATTTTTCCGACACGGAAATGCTCGTATTGCCGGGCGGTATGCCGGGCACGAAAAATCTGGAGGCCTGCGCTCCCCTGATGGCGCTGGTGGACGACTTTTATCAGAAGGGAAAGTATGTGGCGGCGATTTGCGCGGCACCGAGTATTCTGGGGCACAGAGGTATGCTGAAAGGCAGGCGGGCCTGCTCCTTCCCGGAATTTGAGAGCCATCTGGAAGGAGCCGAAGTGACGCATGGCAGTGTGGAGATTGCGGATAAGGTGATTACGGCAAGGGGAATGGGCTGCGCCATTGATTTTGGTCTGGCGATTACGGCTGTTTTCCAGGGCAGGGATGCGGCGGATGCTTTGGCGAAAAAGATTGTATATCGGGACTAAAAGAGAATTCTGCCCTTCGGGTTTTTCCGCCTGCGGCCGGGCGTTTCGGCGGTATGTGCGCAAACGGTGCCGGTTTTGCGTGGGTATGCTGTTATTTGTTCTGGCGGTTGTCACGTATCTGGCGTACCGGTGGAATGTGATTCCGCACAGAGCATACGACAGCGCTGTGTTCGGCATTGAAAACGCCAAAAGCAGTCAGGACCGGGACGGGGACGGCATCGACGATCAGACCGATATTCTGGCGGGGGCAAGGGCGTATACGGCGACAGAGCCGAAATATCGGAGCCGGTATTATGAGGGCGGTTATCCCGACGACGGCTATGGCGTCTGTACGGATGTGGTGGCGTTTGCGCTGCGGGACGCCGGCTTTGATCTGATGGCGCTGGTGGATGCCGACATCCGACAGCATCCGGCGGATTATGAGATTACGGAGCCGGATCCCAATATTGATTTCCGGCGTGTGCGGAATCTGCGCGTTTATCTGGAGCGCAATGCGATTTCCCTGACAACGGATCTCTCGGCGATTGCGCAGTGGCAGGGCGGCGACATTGTCGTGTTCCGCCGGCACATCGGCATTGTATCCGATCGCCGCAACAAAAACGGGGTCCCTTTTGTTATCCACAATGCGAATCCGCTGCAATGCGGATACGAGGAGGATATACTGGAAACCTGGGGCGAGATTGTGGGACATTATCGGATGAGTGAATAGAAACGGAGGCGGCATGTGGGAAACGGCCTGTGACCGGAAGAATGCGAAGAAAAAGCTGTACCGCCAGTTTTTCATATTGGATGTGTTACTGCTTCCCTATGTGTGGGATACGGTCAGGCAGATGTTTGGCATATCGTTTTCTCTGTTTCCCGGTTACTTGGGCTTATGGTATTTCCCGGCATTTATCCTTCGTTGGATTGTTGTTACATATGTGTGGCCGCTTTATCTGACGCTGGCCTATATGAATTATTTTATAGACGATTATAAAGCGGGATGCCTGGACCGGAGGGAAGTATTCCGGGTGCTGGCATTGCTGTTAATCTGTATTGCGGGGCTTTGCTCCGTGGAAACATTTTACTGGGAGCGGATATGGGTGACGTAGAAAGGATACGGTGATGGAACGAGAGAATTTCGGATCCCGTCTGGGATTTATACTGGTCAGTGCGGGGTGTGCGATTGGAATTGGCAATGTATGGCGGTTTCCCTATGTGGCGGGACAGAGCGGCGGCGCGGTTTTTGTATTTTTTTATCTGCTGTTTCTGCTTTGTATGGGCGTGCCG
>CATLGN010000005.1 GCA_949935685.1 uncultured Lachnospiraceae bacterium
TGATACAGATATGCAAACATAAAAATAATGATTAACACGGTTGCTAAAATTGAAAATGTTCCATATCCCATATCAATATTGCTTCTTGTAAAGTACCATTCCCAAAAGTTGTCAGAAGCAGTGTACCTATAAGTCAAACACCGTGAAAAAAACAGCGCATATAACCATTGCGGAACAAACGGTACAAGAAGTTTAGCAAAAACAGAATATATTTTTTTATCATCTATTATGGTAATAATCAAATACGGCATGAGCATCAGGGGACAGCACACAATGCTACAGACTGCTCCAAAATAATATTTTTTTCGATTGCCCCTTATATAATGGTGCAATGCATATATAAAAAATGTAATATATACAATTTCATCCTGTCCGGCATAAAATAAAGAAAGAACAACGCCCGGGGATGCCATCATCAGCAGCAAACAGTATTTATTGCTCTCTTTATTGCCCCCGGTTAAACTGTTACATATCCCCCGCATAAATTTCATGCAAAACATCAGCATAACTGCAGAAAATAACTTATGCCATATCTGATGGATAAATCCGATATATTCGTTTTCTCCTGATAAACCGGTTATTAGCCATGACGGTAAATACCAGATCAATAGTGGCAGACGGCTGAGCAAATTACAGTTATGTATATTAGCTTTGGCAAAATTGTCATAAAAGTGCATAATAGAGCCATCAAATAAAACATCCCAAAAAATATGGGTACGCAGCAACGCATTGGTATCAGAATAGTTTGTCAATATTGCAAATAGAAAAGCAGTGGCAACCGAAATAATCAATGTCATTGTTTCCATACGGGAATATACTGCTGTTTTCTTTTTGATACTGTCTATTATTTCCAAGCCCTTTCCTACTCCCATATTTTCATCCGCAGGTTATAATCCGTCGGTTCCCCGTTACAGATAATCTCCGCTCTCTCCGGTATCGTATTGGCAACACAGGCAATGGCAATGGGTCTGCCCTCGTCCGTAATATTGGACGCAATCCGAATGTTGTACCACTTGCCGGCCTCCAGTTTCTGCCCCTCAAAAATCAGAAACCTTGAGAGCAAATGATCCGTAAAGGAATCGGCCCTATATTCCGCCTCATGAATAACCTCACCCGTTCCCCGATCAATAATCGACACAATGAGCATATCCTCACTGTCATACACCGTATTCCACGTTATCACACATAACTGTAATACCATTTCAAAATCATGATCCACATAAACGCTCTGCTCCACATATGTTCCATTCACCAACACATCCGTACAGCCGATCTCGGTATCGGAATCCGTATCCAGGAATACCCTCTGCCGGTTCAGACTGAACTGCAACAGATACAGGACTGCCGCCAAGGCAATAATCGCCAGGTACTTTATTTTTCTTTTCTTTTCTTCTGTCGGCTCCAAAGTCTTCCTCCCTTATCCGAAACGCTTTCATCGTATCTTTTGGTTATTTCGCTTCAAAACAGCAAACAAATGCTCCGCCACATCCTCTGCCTCCACCTCACGCATACAGGCCCCACCGCATCCGGTAAAACAACTGTATGCCCAGTCCTCATGCAGTCCCATACAGTTATGGCATGCGCTGCTCTGCAAATTACAATTTTCTTCATATCCGTACATGTGAAGCGGTGTCGGCCCAAAAAGTACGATGCACGCTGTTCCAAGCTGTGTTGCAAGATGAACCAGCCCGCCTTCGCAGTCTACGTGTGCAAGGCTGTTTTTCAAAATCCACTTTATCTGCTCCAGGCTTTCTCCGAATACATATCTGTCGCATCCGCCAATCCGCTCTGCCCTTTGATCACCCAACTGCACAATCTTTATTTCCGGCAGTTTCTGATGAATCAGCTTGACAAGCTTTTCGTAATATTCCTTTGGCCACATTTTCAACTGTTTCAGCCCCGCCCGCATAACATCGGTGCCATAATTCATCGTGATATATGTCTTGTCCGCATACCCGTTTTTTTCCCACATCTCTCGGTATGCCGGTTTCATCGGTATCCGGACTTTTTTATCCGCGACTGCAAACGCTTCTCCCATCCGCAATTCTGTCCAGCGGTCCAGCCCCAGCGCCCTGCATCGTTCGAATTGTATCCGTTCACGCCAGCACTGTTTCGGTATATCGACATAAAGCCGGTCCCAATTTTTCAGAATATAACCGACTTTCCGATATAAGGGCGGGGATAACGCGGACAGTCTTGCGGAATTGTAATTTTTGATATGGACAAAGTGTTCCACAAGAAGGGCAAGATCATAGGAATTTCTGCTTTTTTCAAAATCTCGCCAGGGCTTCACACAGACATTTTTTCTGCTTCCATAAATCGCCTGTCCAAATGCCTCTTTTTCACAGAAAACATCAATGGTGCATTCACATACATCCTGCAGTTCCTCCAATACTTTCGCGCTGATAATATAATCTCCCAATCCGCCTGACGGTGAAAACGCGATATGAATTATGTAATCGGAAAACGAGTCTTTTTTCCCGGGAAGCTTTATCCGGTCCCGGACCCGCCCAATGAGCCAGGATACGGCAGGCGCAAAAACAGCCTTCCATCCCTGCGCCGCAGCCATATTTTTTGCCGCAGTCATAAGCTGTGCCACAATTCCGTTATCCCGTATCAGCAAAAATGCTTCCAATACACAGCACAATAATAAAATAATACAGAGTATGCCCCAGAACATCTGTCATTCCTCCCGTAAATTATGACGCATATCTGACAAAAACCTTCTTCCGTCAGGCTCTAATAATTCCGCTGACCCTTCATCAAATAATGCTGTACATAATCCCGGATGCCCTCCTCAAGGCTGTAAAAATCTTCCACATAACCCGCTCCGCGCAGTTTGTCCATCTCCGCCTGTGTATAATACTGATACTTGTCTCTGAGTTCTGCCGGCATCTCCATATAGGTAATCGCAGGGGCAATTCCCATCGCGTCAAATGTCGCCACGGCCAGATCACGGAATGTTCTCGCCTTTCCCGTTCCCAGATTAAACAGGCCGCTGATGGCAGGATTATCTATCATAAAACGCATTGCATTACAAATATCTTTCACATATATAAAGTCCCGCATCTGTCCGCCATCCGCATAATCCGGCCGATAAGACTTGAATAGTCCTTTTTTCCCCGTTTTTTGCACTTCGTGGAAGGTATGAAATACAACGCTGGCCATCGTCCCTTTATAATATTCGTTCGGTCCATAGACATTGAAAAACTTAAATCCCACATGCTGCGGCGGGGCTTTTGCTCCTGTCGCAAGTTCTCTCTCCACCCAGAGATCAAATAACTGCTTGGAGTATCCATACCCGTTTAAAGGACGCAGCTTTTTCAAATCCGTCCGATCGTCAAATCCATGCGCACCGTCTCCATATGTGGCCGCACTGCTGGCGTAGAAAAAGCAGCTTCCGTTATCCGCACAGAATTTCCAGAGCATTTTTGTATATTCCAGATTATTCCGATACAGAAAATCAAAGTTCCGCTCCGTTGTCGCCGAACACGCCCCCATATGGATTACATGCGATACATTGCCTGCAAACTCTGGCAACCGGCTTAAAAACGCATCCCGCGGGACATACGCCATAAAATTTTTATTCCGCAGGTTCATCCACTTATCACTTTCCGCAATATGATCCACGATGATAATGTCATCCCTTCCCATATCGTTTAACATCCTGACAATGCAGCTCCCGATAAATCCTGCTCCGCCTGTTACAATGATCATTCAGTCTTTCTCCGTCTCCTTTGTTTTCTCTGCGATCAGAATCCGCACCTTTTCCCACACCTCGTCCACCGTATTGGCAAGGACACATGGGTATACTCCCTCTACTCTTTTGATACAATGATTATTACAGTTCATACAATCGCTTTTATGTGCCGCGATGCAAATCTCCGCTTCTGTCTCATAACCGTTTGACAGATAATCCAGAAACTGGTCATACACATAGCCGCCGGACACGACGCATGTCTTCCTCCCGGTTCCGACCGCAATGTGATAAACGGACGTATCATTCGTCAGAACCAGAGCCGCTCTCCCGACCACTTCCAGTAACTGCATAACGGTCGTCTTTGCGATCAGATTGCATACCGGCATTTTTTTCGGTATCAGTCGCAGTAATTTTTCTGTCACCAAACGATCCTGCTCCCTTCCGCATACGACCAGAGGCCAGTTTTTTTCTCTCCATATTCGTTCCGCGATTTCGGCAAACCGCTCCACAGGCCACATTTTAACGGGCACGGAAGCCGAGGGATATACGATAAAATATTTTTTCGGAAGCGCCATACGCGAGCCTACCGGCAATTTTGCCACAGCAGGACGGCAGGCTTTACCGCCCAATAACGACCAGGTCTTCGCATAATATTGAACTTTATGGACATCTTTCTTCTGGGCAAACAATATATCATACACACTTTGTCGCAGCCATGCCGGACACTGGTATTTTTGCGCTGTCTCTGACAGGACTCCCACCTTCAGACCGGCACACACAGCGTTCATGGCATATAAATTAGGAGAGCACTTTTCACTTCCGACCGGATCCACGGCAATATCATAATATGTCCGCCGCATTTCTCTTAAAAAAGCAGCCCTGTATCGGAGATCCACACTTGCTCTGCGATAATCGATCGGGATGATACCGGAAAATTGTTCCCGGAACAGTTCCCGGTATTCTTCATGACATGTCAGAATAACGTCATATTCTTCTTTCGGATACATCTGCAATAGATATGGAATCGTTCCATAGAACATCACAGCGTCTCCCAATGAAAGAGGAAATACAACCAAAACCTTCTTTTTTCCGGCTTTCCGCTCCGGCTTCGGCAAAAATCGCAGGATAAAAGAATCATAAAAGTAAAAAAGAATTCGGATATTCTGCAATGCGGGCCATACCAACATCCATTGTACAATTTTGTAAAAAAGAGACATGAATCACATTCCTCTGACTTTATCTATAATGTTGGTACTCGAACATCCTTCCGTCAGGCCCACATATGCTACTGTGCCTCCATACGATGCCACAGCTTCCATCTCCGGAATCTTTCTGCCCCGATAATCTCCGCCCTTAACCCATATATCCGGCTGAAACGCCATAATCGCTTTGCATGGCGTTTTTTCGTCAAACAGGCACACATAATCGACACAGGCCAGCCCGGCGACAACGGCCGCCCGCTCCTCCTGTGGGACAACCGGACGTTTTTCTCCTTTTAATTCTCTGACCGAACGGTCCGTATTCAAAAGCAGTACAAGGACATCTCCCTTCTGCCCCGCCTCCTCCAAATATGTGACATGTCCGGCATGGAGAATGTCAAAGCACCCGCTCGTAGCGGCAATGCTTTTTCCTCTTCTTTTCAACTCTTGACACAGAACACACAGCTCGGAGAGCGTTACGATTTTATTCTTCATCGATACTCCTTATCAGTTCTTCCGGTGTAATAACCGCCGTCCCCCATTTGGTAATTACAATGCCGGCGGCAAGATTGGCGAGTTTTACGGCGTCCGATATTGGCAGGCCGCTTACCATCGCCAGCGATACCGTGCTGAGAACGGTATCCCCCGCACCGCACACATCATATACCGCCACATCTTTCGCCGCATAATCCTCCCGGAAATTTTGACCACGGAATACCGATATTCCACGCTTTCCTCTTGTCACAATAAGCGCTTTGGCGCCGGATTTTTCCAGATATTTTCTGCCGGCAATGTCAAGTGCCGCGTCATTCGCAATCCGAATCCCTGCCGCTTCCTCCAGCTCCAGATTATTCGGCTTTACAAAATCGGCATTTTCGAATGCCGCGATATTGCGGCTTTTGGAATCAACCGCTACCAGAACATCATATTTCTTACACAAGCGGATAATTCTTTGCACAAACGCCGCATCATTTAAAACTCCCTTTTTATAGTCGGATAATACGACAGCGTCCAGTTTTTCTATTTGTTTCAGAAGATAGTCATATATTTTCTGTCGGCTTGCATCCGTTATATCCCGGATGTCTTCCTGATCGATACGTAAAAGCTGCTGCTCCTTCGTTGCGTACCTCGTCTTGACAGTCGTCATCCTCCCGGCTTCCGCCACAATGCCTGTTGTCAGTATACCGAGATTTTCGAAATGTGCTCTGAGCCATTCTCCGGCCCTGTCCTCACCCACACATCCCGCCACGGCCACTTCCGCCCCCAGACTTTTAATATTATGTGCCACATTGCTGGCGCCGCCCGCCTCCATACTCTTTTCCTTACAGTCAAGCACAGGAACCGGTGCCTCCGGCGAGATACGTAAAACTTTACCGGTGACATATTCATCCACCATCAAATCCCCCGTCACCAATATCCTTTTCCGCGGGAACGCATTCCGCACTTTATCTTTATATAACGCCCGCCATTCATTCATAAGAATAATTCCCTCTCTATCAGTTCACATAACAGATGAACGCTCAGCGTATGTATTTCCTGAATCCTCGGTACCGAATCATCCGGGACAACAAGCGCATAGTCGCAATGCCGCTTTATTTCGCCGCCGTTTTTTCCGAGCAGTCCCACCACCTTCATATCTTTCTCTCCGGCTTTCCGAACCGCCCGGATCAGATTATCCGAATTTCCGCTTGTCGAAATTGCGATAAAAACATCTCCGCTTCTTCCGATTCCATCCAACTGCCGGGTAAATATTTCCCCATATCCATAGTCATTGGCAATACTTGTGACCACAGAAGAATCGACGCAAAGGGAAACTGCGGCAAGCGCGTTCCGCTCGCGCATAAATCTGCCCGTCATTTCCCCGGCAAAATGCTGTGCGTCAGCGGCGCTCCCGCCATTGCCGGCGAGTATCAGTTTATTTTCCATCCGCAGCGCCTGTGCCATTGCCTCTCCCGCTTCTTCCAATGCAGACAAATACCCGCTGCTCTCCAGCTTTTTTAACAACTTCTCTTTTCCGTCAATAATCTCTTTGATCCACTGCCGCATCGCAATTATCTATTCCCACTTTCATCATCGGATTTATACAAAGCCACAAATCCCATCTCCTCTGCCGTCTCCCAAATACCGCCTCTGACCCTCTTTATAAAAGACCGCCGTGTCTTTTCGGTTCCCTCCGTATCACTATACAGCAAAAATCCCCTGACACCGCTTTCCCTGCAAATCTGCAAATCTCTCATATTGTCGCCAATGGCATACGATTGTTCCAAATCAATCTGCAGTTCCGAGGCAGCACGCCGAAAAAGCCCCGTCTTCGGTTTCCGGCAGTCGCATTGTACCCGATACCTTCCTGCCAACGCGTCGGGATGATGCGGACAATAATAACACGCTGCAATATGGATTCCGGCACTTTCCAAGTCCCGCAACATCCAGTCCTGTAATTTTTGATACGCATCCTCCGTATAATATCCTCGTGCAATGCCAGACTGATTGGTAATGACAATCAACTGATAACCCGCTTGCTGCCAGAGTTTCATGCCCTCTTTTGCGCCTTCCAGATAGACAAACTTTTCCGGTTGATACAAATAACGCAGGTCGATATTGATTGTTCCGTCACGATCGAGGAAGACAGCCCTTTTTTTCATACAGTTTTCCACCTGATATACCAAAAGTTTTCATAATATGCCGATTTACCCCCCCCCATATCATACCACAATAAGTGTTTTTGTCAACACTTTAAGTGTTTTGTCAATCCCTACTGTGTTCATGTGCCCTTTACAATAAATAAAGGAGGTGAAAAATTTGATCAAAGGCTTACCCGAAAAGCTGAAAGTACTGCGTTTGAAGTACAATTTGTCGCAAAGAGAAGTTGCCGATAAGCTCCATGTATCATCCTCTATCATTTCCGGCTATGAAACAGGAGAACGAACCCCAAGCACAGAAAACATTCTTGCGCTGGCACATCTTTATCATTGTACGACCGACTATCTGCTGGGCAATAATGCACAGGCAAAAAATATCATACTGGATACGACTGGATTATCCACAAAACAAATGCTTGCCCTGCAGGCATTGATCGAAACGATGAAGATATGATTTCCATTGATCTGCATAAAAAAACAGGGAAATAATCTGAAAAATCAGTTATTTCCCTGCCTTTTTTATATGTCTTCAATTCCTTGTATCAAACAATGCTAATTAATTCCCGTAATCCCCAGCGTTCCGTCCACAGACTTAAAAATAATATTCGGCGTCGCCTCTCCCATCACAACGCCCGCCATCGTCTCCTCCAATGACGAAACGTCCACAGCCGCGATCACGGCGCACCGTTCGTCCGTAAAGACAGCGTCCGCTCCCAGTTCCATAAACGCCTCTCTGTCTTCCACGACTTCGCCGTTTACGCCGACCGGATAACTGCACAGATCGGCAAGCGCTTCCATATCCTGTCCCGCCATCGCCACCTGAATTTCTTCTGCAAACGCAGTTACTTCTCCGCTGCCTCCCTTTTCCTCCAAGTCATCGTAATTGTCACCCTGTTCTTCCGCGACATGTTCTGGCTGCTGTGTTTCCATCTGCGCTTCCCCCTCAGAAACATTTGCCGGCGCCCCGGCATTCTCCGCTTCCTGTGTGCCGCATCCCACGCAGCCATAGGCCAGAAGCGCTGCTGCCAGAATCAATACCGTCCACTTTTTCATAAATTTTTCCTCCTGATGTTATTTTTATGTTTCTTTTGTTCTCGCAGCATTTATTATAATTTATGGGGATTTCCGCGTCAATTTCCGGTTTTTCACGGATTGATACGGATTATTCGCAGGAGAGTTCTCCTCCTGACAAAAACCAATAAATTTTTTACTACTATTGTTGTCATTTTTGTTTTCATCTATCCGATATATCATAAATAATTGAACCTCTAAGAATCTTTATAACCTGATCTATGCAGCAATAACTACAAACATCAATATCACCAGTGTCACAATTTCTGTTATTACTGCATAACCAAACCATTTATACTTCCTTATAACCACAGTAGCATTATATGTAATTTCAGCAGAGAAATCCTCTTCAAGTTTCAATATATCAGAATCTGCAATATCCACCTGCGCATATCGCTTATATATTGCTTTTATATACTCCTTTTTATCATACTTAGCTATATCCTTATAAAATATCAAATTATCATAATCTGAATATCCTGCTTGCCCTCTTGTTTCTTTACCCGTTTGGGGAAAAAAAGAAATCATTGACATAATTGAAGAAAACAACATACCGCCAAAGACAATATATAACAAAATTCTTCCTCCATCAATGTCCTTCATATCCCATAACAAAGATAAACATGCCACATTAAATGCTATTATCGCCGCATTCTTTGCCTCTGCATGTGCCAGCCAACTATTTACATTGTTAAAAATCTCTTTTAATAGTTCTTGCACCCTTTCATGAATCATATCATTCAACTATTTTACCTCCTTTAATTTATTGAAAGCCATTCTTAAAGTGTTTTTGAAGTCCCCAACGGCTTTTTCCGAAAATTGATCAATCTCATTTTCCTCTATCCAACGAACCTCTGAATGTTTAGGCCCCTTAAAATCTTTTATGTAAAAGTCTTCAACAATTTCAGCCATTGTAATTACACCTTTGTCTTTCCCTTGTTCTGAATCTATTTCATACATTGCTAAAGGTATGGGCTGAACATCATTTCTTTTATTGTCACATTGTACTTTTATCTTTATTCCAAAGTCCTTTTTATATTCCGCTTCAATTTGTTCTGCCAATGAAGTCTCTAAAGTACCTTTAGCGCAGCCAAACTCCCAGCAACCCGGAAATGCCTCTCTATTGTCCGCTCTTTTCATGATCAATATTTTTTTCTTATCTTTGTCATAACAAACCGACACACAGTGCAGTCTTAATAAAAATTTTGGATTCAGCAAATGCTTAACATCTTCCTGCGAATCCTTAATTATTTTATCTATTTTGCGAAATTTATCCTCTAATTTTTGGTCAGTCTTGATTTTATTTAAAGCATAATCCACTTCAAAATACATTTCTCTTTCAAATGTAGGTTTTATTCTATTCTCAATATATAATTTGACTAATTCACTATTTTCTCTTTCATCATAGTAAAAACTATCTTCAAACGCTATTCCTTCAATATACTTTTCATCATGATACCAAATAATGGGGTATAATCTATTTTGCCAAACTCCTTTTAGACGTTTATATGTTATAATATGTATATTTCGTAGATAATCAGTATTTTTTGATAAAATATATGCTAATTCATAACTGATTGCAAGCCTCCTGTCCTCTGTATATTCTTTCATTCTAAAACCTGCATCAATATCATTTCCTAAAAACTCGAATATTCCATATCCCTCTTGCAATTTAAATCGCTCAATTATATTATCATATTGTTCTAACTTCTTCAAATTTTCTCCTATAATAGCAATCCATGCTGCCGCTTTTATTGAAATAATGTTTTGCACTTTCATCAAATCCCGTTCTAAACTATTCAATTCTATTTCGTCAAAAAAGGTTCCTTTTTTTAACTGTATCACAATATTATTTAATGTCTCAAAGATAAAACCTACATATATAAATATATCTTCCGTTTCCTTAATTGGCACAATAAAAATCACTTCATCGCCCAAAATTCTCCACATTTCCGCACTCGGTATCTTTTTGGCAACCAGCTGCTGAATCTTACTAAATAATCCAATTATAACCCGAGACCACCCCGCAAAATTCAGTGTTTTATATGCAGTAGAATTCACTATATCAAAAGAGAAGAACAATTCTACGCTCCTGCGTTCTATCTGTTCTTCTCTTTTCTCATTAAGATTTTGAATTTGACTACTATAATTTCCCTGTAATTTTGTTGAAATTTTTCTATCTACCATTTTAAATACCCCAAAAATTTTCCTCTATTCGATGCCGCCTCTACTGAGACATTGAAATATTCTGCTATTTTGGATGTATTTACCTTATCTCCAATTACATTTTCATTCATTTTCTTTAAATATTCGTTTTGGGGCATTAAGAATGCTGCCGCAAATTCATTCGCTTGATACTCTTTTTCAGAACTCCCCAATCTATGATAAATATTCTCATCTTGGCGTTCCCATAACTCCTCATTGGTTAAATAACCCATGTGTAAAAATAAATGACCTAATTCATGCGCAACTGTAAATCTACGTCTTTTTTCATCCTGAAAAGGTGATACCAAAATCTTAAAAGAATCCCCTTCTTTCATCACTGCTCCATCTGTGCAGCCAAAATCTGTCTGTATACTCCCTCCCAACAATCGCACAAGCTCATCAATATTTTGAATCGGTACCTGAATCTTAAAAGAGGTTAAAATATCTTGCGTTAAAGAATTTATCATTTTTCTTGTTGCAATATCCATCTTCTCACATCCTTAACTTATAAATTGCTACGCAACTCAGGAACATACGTTTGTTACATTTAGTTTATCATACTGCAACACAAATTACAAGCAATTTTATATTTATTATTATGCTTATATTTATTAATTTGCAATCCGTTTTTTTATTATATAATATTTTCCACAAATCTACAACCAGATGCCCTAAGTCCCTTTTATTAGGGTCCTGTTCTCATTTGAAAACTGCTTCTTTCCATCGTCTCTGGCATAATCTTCTTTCAATAGCATTTTAAAGCGGAGAGCCTACCCTACCCTCTCCGCTTCCCTCCTATCATTTTACAAAACACCACCGCCGCCAGCGTGCTCACCGCGGTAGCCACAATCGCAGGCACAATAATCCGCGCCGGGTCTGCGCTTCCGTATTGCTGCCGATATGCGATCATATTGACCGGGATCAACTGCAGCGAGGAAATGTTCAGAATCAAAAACACGCACATTTCCCGGCTGGCCGTCCGCTTTCGCCTGTCTCCGCCTTTTCTCTGTAAATATTCGGAATTGCCCCGCTCGGCTTCCAGCTTCGCCAGCTCCTCCATTGCTTTCAGCCCCGCAGGCGTGCAGGCCCACCCAAGTCCCAGTACATTCGCTATAATATTCGCGGAAATATACTTCCTCGCCATATGTTCTTTCGGAATATCCGGAAACATAAACGAAACAAAGGGACTGATCGCCTTTGTCCATTTGTCGATCAGTCCCGCCTTTTCCGCTATTTCCATCAGTCCCATCCACAGCGCCATAACGCCGATCATCGTAATGCACAGATTCACAGCCTCACGGGTGGAATCCAGCGCCGCATTCGTCACCTCCGCCATATGCCCCGTGAGTGAACCGTAGACAATGCCGATTAAAATCATACCGCCCCAGATGTAATTCAACATATACCATACTCCGTTTTTGATCAGTATATGCGTCTTATGCCTTTTTTACGATTTTTCCCCTGCGGATTATCGTTACGATTTCCAGATTTTCATTCAATATCACCGCATTCGCATATTTGCCTGCCGCAATGCTGCCGTATTCGTCCGCAATGCCGATCGCCGCCGCCGGGTTGCGCGTCGCACATTTCACTGCGCTTGCCAGCGGAATACCCGCAACCTTGACTGCATAACGCAGACAGTTCATCAGATTCGTCGCCGAACCAGCGATCGTGCCGTCCGCAAGCGTCGCCAGACTGCCTTTTACCGTTACCGCCTGTCCGCCCAGAGAATACGAGCCGTCCGCCATCCCCGTCGCTTCCATACTGTCGCTGATCAGGATAATACGGTCGTCGCCAAACATCTTGAACGTCGTGCGAATGACCGAAGGATGTACATGAATACCGTCGCATATCATCTCCACATTGCAGTCGCTGTCACAGGCGGCGCCGATCACGCCCGGCGCTCTGTGAGAAAACGGCGGCATCGCATTATACAAATGCGTCACCTGTTTCGCGCCTCTCTGAAAAGCCTCCCGCGCGGTATCATAATCCGCCGTCGTATGCGCAACGGAAATAACCACCTCGTCCTTGCAGGCATCGATAAATTCCATCGCGCCTTCTTCCTCCGGCGCCAGCGCGCACAGACGAATCAATCCGCCCGACGCTTCCTGCAGTCTGCGCAGCATTGCCGCATCGGCTTTGGCAATAAAATCGGGATTCTGCGCGCCCTTTTTCGCCATGGAAATAAACGGTCCCTCCATATTGATGCCGACCAGTTCGGCTCCGTCCTGATGCCCGGCCTTGCGATAGGCATCGGCAGCCTGCGCGATCTTCAGCAAACGATCCTCACCGAGTGTCATCGTCGCCGGACAGATCGATGTAATTCCGTTTTCCAGTTCATATTCTGCCATGGCATGAATCGAGTCCTCTGTCCCATCACAGAAATCATGTCCCATGCAGCCATGAAAATGCACATCGATCAATCCGGGAATGACAAGACAGCCATCCGCATGGATTCCATCATTGTCGCCGCATGTCTCCGAAAACCGCTCGCCCGAAATAAAAACATCCTGTTCGGCAAAACTTCCATCCGGCAAAAATACCTTACCACCTTGAATAACCATACGTTTCCTCCTTTATATATCATTATAAGATTTTCGATAAAAATTCCCGCAGACGCGGATTGGACGGATGTTCAAAAAAGTTCTGCGGATTATTTTCTTCCTTAATCACGCCTTCGTCCACAAACAACACCCTCGTTCCCACTTCCCGCGCAAATCCCATTTCATGTGTGACAATTATCATCGTCATACCTTCTCTTGCCAGTTCGCTCATAACCTGCAGCACTTCACCTACCATTTCCGGGTCAAGCGCCGATGTCGGCTCATCAAACAGCATGACTTCGGGATGCATGGCAAGAGAGCGCACGATCGCAATACGCTGCTTCTGTCCCCCGGAAAGCTGCGCCGGATATGCGCTCTCTTTTTCCTCCAGCCCCACGCGCCGGAGCAGTTCCCTTGCTTCCCGGTCTGCCTCTTCTTTTGATTTTTTCAGCAGTTTAATCGGCGCCAGTGTGAGATTTTCCAGTATTGTCTTATGCGGAAACAGATTAAAATGCTGAAATACCATGCCGATTTTCTGTCTGTACTTATTAATATCCGTCTTTTTATCCGTAATATTCCTGCCTTCAAAACAGATGGTTCCCGAAGTGGGCATTTCCAGCAGATTCAATGAACGCAAAAACGTCGATTTCCCGGAACCGGACGGCCCCACGATTACGACCACTTCTCCCTTTCTGATCTCCGTACTGATATGGTCCAGCACCAGATTGCTGCCAAATGCCTTGCACAGATCTGTGATCTGAAATAATACGTCTCCCCTATCGCTCACTTGTACGCAGCCTCCTCTCCAGTTTGCCTACCAAAGCTGAAAATGCCATAACCATTACCAGATAGATCAAAGCCACACCGATGAGCGGCATAAACGGCTCGTATGTACGGCTGCGGATAATATCGCCGCCCCTTGTCAGATCCATCATTCCGATATAACCGCAGACCGAAGTCTCTTTCAGCAGTACGATAAACTCATTTGCCAGCGCAGGCAGCACATTTTTAAATGTCTGCGGCATAATGATATGCCACATTGTCTGGGAATAGCTGAATCCCAAACTCCGTCCCGCCTCCAACTGCCCCGGATCGATGGACATAATCCCCGAACGGACAATTTCCGCCACGTATGCGCCCGAATTGATACCAAAGGCCAGCGTCGTAACGATCAGCTTGCTGACATTATATTTCCCGAATACCACATAACACATAATCATAAGCTGTACCATCATCGGCGTCCCCCGGATGACGGTCAGATATAACCGGCAGATCATATTCGGCAGTTTTCCCTTGCCCGTTTTATCATAAGTAGAACGCACGATCGCCACCAGAAACCCGAGGAAAATCCCCAGAAGAACCGCCAGAAACGTAATCGCAAGCGTATTGCCAAGCCCCTTCACCAGATACATGTATCTGTCGTCTTTGATAAAGTTAGTATAAAACTTTACTTGAAAATCTTCCACACCCGCACCATCCTTCTCTATTGTAAAAGCGGGCCGTTACCATGTAACAGCCCGCTTTGCCGAAACTCTTGTCTGCAACACTGATTCTATTATAATCGACAATTTATTTTCTGACAATAACAACCTGTGTCGATGTCGCATAAGAATCCGTAAAGTCAATACTTGTCAGGCGATCTTCCGTCACGGTCATACCCGCTGCCCCGAAATCAGCTTTGCCGGACTGTACCGCATTGATGATCGCATCAAACTCCATATCTTCGATCTCCAGTTCATAACCCAGTTTATCACAAATTGCCCGTGCGATCTCCGCATCGATGCCTACGATCTCCGTCCCTTCGAAATATTCGTAGGGCTCGAACGCCGCGTTTGTAGCCATCACCAGCTTGCCGTTGGAATAATCAACATCTGCCGGGGACTCATACGGGCAGGTTCCCTTTGTGTCATCCCCGATATAGTTCGCCACGATCTGATCCAGAACACCGTCCGCTTTCAGCTCCGCCAGCGCCCCGTTCATCGCTTCCGTCAGGTCGCTTCTGTCCTTGGAAACGCAGATCGCATAATCTTCCACCGCGAAATCCTCCTCCAGAATTTTCAGATCATCGTTTTTCTCCACAAAAGCCTGCGCCGGCTGCGCATCAATAATCACGCAGTCGATCTTGCCCTGCTTCAGAGCCTGTACCGCGTCCGCGCCCTTGTTATAACGCTCGATTGTGGAACCCTCCGCCTCATAATCGCTCGCAAAAATATCCCCTGTCGTGCCGAGCTGTACGCCGATTGTCTTGCCCGGAAGGTCATCCAGCGTGTTTACCGTATTGGGAATCCCTTCTGCTTCCTCTGCCGCTTCTTCCGTACCGGCGCTTTCCGCTGCGCCGCTCTCTGCCGCACCGCTGTCAGCCGCAGGCGCATCCCCCTGCCCGCCGCATGCGGTAAGCATTGCTGTCATGCATACCGTTAAAAGTAATGCCACTGCCTTTTTCATAACTTACTCCTCCATTCACTGAATTGCATATTTATTCATCAAATAATTATATTAACACGTTTTTCGTAAATTACAAGCTTTTTTTATGAATTCTCCAGCGCAAACGCATGGGGAACAAAAGTGATGGGGGAATTGCTTTTCGGCTGGGACGGATACGCGCGGCTTTGCACCGGGCTGCGGGCATAAGCGGTTCTAACGGATGCGGCGACAGATACCGGCCGGTTGCACGCCTGCCATAGCGGATGCCCAAACCGCTTAGAACCGCTTATACCCGCAGTCCGGCTTGGCAAACGTGACGCCTGTCCGGCTTCCCGTCCACATTACCTTTAGTGCAATTTTTAGTCATGCATTTGCCGTAACAGAGTTCTCTCCGGTCACGACCATATGCGGCCGTATATCCCTTATCCCCTGTTCCGAAATCCATACATCCAAAACGAGATTCCGCAGCTTTCCTTCAAACGCGCGATAGCGGTAAAACGTATATCGCAGGCAGATACACCCGGCATAAGCGTCTTCTGTTATCTCCCGGCAGTCATACGCCTCACTGCCCTGCCATTTCGCTCCCGCAAGCTCCCGGCAGTCTCTGACCTGCTTCAGAATCGTCTCCGCGGATACATCATCGGCGAACAGCTCCCGCACTGCGCCGTCCGCTATCTGCCGTTCGTTCAAATCCGTCAGCAGCCGTTCTCCCACAAAAGCCGCCAGCGACGCCGTATCCGTGCAGTCCCACAGCGACGGGCACCTCTCCACCCGGATTCCATGACGCCCGGCGCTGTCCCATATATATTCTCCCGCGGGAACGGCAGCGATCACTGTTTCCGGCATGGGAAAAGAAATCGCCCGACCGTTTCCCGCAGCCTTTCCGCCACTTACAAGCAAACCCGAACCGTCCGGCGCTGTCGCGGCCTTTCGGCATTCTTCTTCCGTAAGCGCGATCGTCCGCATATTCGTCTCTTTCAGCTCTCCCGCCTCATTCACCGTACAGTCAAAGACGACTGCCGACGCCATGTCCGTATGCATTTTGTCAAAATCGGGATAACAATAGTAGCGGAACCGGATACAATCCGACACCTCTGTCATATCCGTATAATAGCAGTCGTAATCCGCCGCCATTTTCCAGCCGTCTTCCAGTATATCCCACTGCACATTGTCAAATCCATACCGCCCGTAAGAAGGAAACAGGCTTTCATAAAATCCGCCGCTGCTGCCCCCGCTCTCCAGTACGTCCGTGAGAATTGTTCCGATCTCCTCCGCTGTCGCCGCCGCATCTTCCGCCGCGAGCAGCCCGGCAGGACCTTTTTTTGTTTTTTCAAATATATCCGCGCCGCTCCTCTGCCAGCAGCGCTCAAAATTCGGAATCACAATGCCCGTTTCCGGCCGTCCGCCGCGGATAACCTGCGCCGTATACGCCTGCTCCGGCAGTCTGTTTCTCACATCTCCGTATGTATCGTAATAAACCGCGGCAAAGCATTCCTCCGGCGTTATACTGACGCCCCGGATCAGTCCTGCGGCGTCTGTACTGACGACCACACGCACAGTCCCGACCATCATTTCCGTGGGCTGCATTTCTGCCCGCCCGCCGGCCTCCTTGTCTGCCGTATCCCCATGGAACACCAACTGCCAGTCCCATCCGCCGTCCGGCAGCATGTTGCGCTCCCGGGAACAGTCATAAGTAT
>CATLGN010000006.1 GCA_949935685.1 uncultured Lachnospiraceae bacterium
TGACGGCGGGGGCAGCGCTGACAGCGCTGCATTATGTATGTATCAAGATGGCCCGGAATGAGGAAGGCTATCTGACAAAGAGCTATTTCCGGTCATTTCGCCAGAACTTCCGACAGGCGACAATTCGGTGGATTTTGCTTCTGTTGATTCTGGCGGTGGCATGGGGCGATTTTTATTTTATTGCCATGATGGACGGCGGTCTGGCCGATGTGATGCGGATCGGGCTCTGTGCGATCTTTTTCTTTTTTCTCTGCGGCGGGATCTACTGGTTTCCGCTGCTGTCGCGATTCGACAATACGATCAGGACTACGGTGAAAAATGCCTGCCTGCTCGGAATTTTACATTTTCCGAAAACATTGTGCATTCTGGTCATCTATGGTGTGTTTGCGGCGGCATATGCCGTATTTGTCTTTCGTCTTCTGCCCGTTATTTTTCTGGTTGGGGTTTCTCTGCCTGTCTATGCGTCTTCCTGCCTGATTTCCGGCATATTTAAAAAGCTGGAACCGGCGTCGGAGGACGAGGTTACGGAAATTGGTCAATCTGTATAGAATTTTCCGAAAACTTTGTGAAATCGTGGTATGGCGCAAACAGGGTGCAGCCACTATACTAAAGAAAAGGCGGATAAGACCTGATTCCGATAATAAACCATAAAAAGCAGGAGGATGAGAAAGTGGCAAGTTTATCATTAAAAAACATTTGCAAAAAATATCCCAACGGATTTGAAGCGGTGAAAGATTTTAACCTTGAAATCGAAGATAAGGAATTCATCATTTTCGTAGGACCTTCCGGATGCGGCAAATCGACAACGCTCCGTATGGTTGCAGGTCTGGAAGATATTTCTTCCGGCGAACTGAAAATTGACGGCAGACTGGTAAACGACGTGGAGCCGAAGGACAGAGATATTGCAATGGTATTTCAGAACTATGCGCTGTATCCTCATATGACGGTTTACGATAATATGGCGTTTGGTCTGAAACTTCGCAAGGTGCCGAAGGAAAAGATTGACGAAATGGTAAAAGAAGCGGCGCGGATTCTGGATCTGGAGAAGCTGCTGGATCGTAAGCCGAAGGCTCTTTCCGGCGGTCAGAGACAGCGTGTTGCCATGGGTCGTGCGATTGTGCGCAGCCCCAAAGTATTCCTGATGGATGAACCGCTGTCCAACCTGGATGCAAAACTTCGTGTACAGATGCGTACGGAAATTGCAAAGCTGCACCAGAGACTTGGCGCTACCATTATCTATGTAACACATGATCAGACAGAGGCTATGACGCTTGGCACGAGAATCGTTGTTATGAAAGACGGTATCGTACAGCAGGTGGACAGTCCGCAGAATTTATATGAGAGACCGCAGAACCTGTTTGTGGCAGGGTTTATGGGTTCTCCGCAGATGAACTTCCTTGATGCGCAGATTGAAGTAAAAGGCAATAAGGCGCTGGCAAAGACGGCGGGTATGACGATTGAGCTTCCGGCAGAAAAAGCAAAGAAAGTGATCGACGGCGGCTATGACGGAAAGACCGTAACACTCGGCATCCGTCCCGAAGACGTATACGACGCTGCTATGGCGCCGCAGTTGAAGGATGCTTTTGAAGCGACGATCAATGTATACGAGCTGCTCGGCGCAGAAGTATATCTGTACTTTGATCTGGGCGAGTTCCCGATTACGGCAAGAGTGGATCCCCGTACTTCTGCAAGAAGCGGAAGCAAAGTAAAATTTGCGTTCGATGTCGATAAGATGCACGTATTTGACAAAGAGACCGAAAAGGTAATTACCAATTAAGGAGAAGCATGTTATCCAATCAGACCATACAGGCAAGCATTGATGAATTACGGAGCATCACGAAAATAGACTTATGCGTGTTGGATATGCAGGGCAGTGTGGCGGCCTCTACTATGGAGACGGTCGCCATACCGTCCAGGCTGATTTCGGAATTCGCAGAATCAGCGGCCGACAGCCAGGTGATAAACGGATATTATCTGTTTAAAGTCACGGAAGACGAGGAAGCGGTTTACTTGCTTCTGGCTAAGGGCAGTGAAGACGCGTATATGGTTGGTAAGATTGCGGTAAGCCAGCTCCGCCAGCTTATGACCGCCTATAAGGCCAAACTGGATAAGGACAGTTTTCTGCAAAATCTGATTCTGGACAATCTTTTGCTCGTCGATATTTATAATCGTGCACGAAAGTTGCATATCGCGGCGGAAGGCAGAAGAGCCGTATTTTTGATCGAAACGGTCACAGACAATGACGCCGAGATTATGGAACTGCTCAGAGGGCTTTTCCTGACGTATAACGGCGATTATGTGACTGCGGTGGAAGAACGGAATGTCATCCTCATCAAGTCTCTTGCAGAGGAGGAGGGCTATCCCGAATTGAAGAATATCGCCGGGATGATTGTGGATATGGTCAATGCGGAGGCTATGGTCAATGTAAAGGTTTCCTATGGGACGATTGTGGAGGAACTGAAAGACGTTTCCAAGTCCTTTAAGGAGGCAAAGCTGGCGCTGGATGTAGGCAGGATTTTTTATGCGGAAACAAATGTCATCGCCTATCACGCGCTTGGCATCGGCAGGCTGATTTATCAGCTCCCTGCCAATCTCTGCCGAATTTTTATCCGTGAGATCTTTGGCAGCGATGAGATTCCGCAGGAGATCGACGAAGAGATTCTTGTGACAATACAGAAATTCTTCCAGAATAATCTGAATGTTTCGGAGACTTCCAGACAACTTTTTGTACACCGCAATACGCTTGTATATCGGATTGAGAAGGTACAGAAAGTGACCGGACTGGACATGCGGAATTTTGAGGATGCTCTGACATTCAATATTGCACTGATGGTGGTAAACTATCTGAAGCATCTGGAAAATGCAAACACGTAAAAAATTATCATAACAGGTCTATATAGCCCTGTCCCTGCATATAATAGTCATAGGTATATCGTTATGACTGGAGGGACAGGGTTGTTTTATTTTAAAAAGATTGTTTCATATCTGGATTATTTTGAATACGGCGAAAAAAAGAAAAATTGCGGGTACGGCAAAATCCTTGTCAAGGACGAGGAAGTGACAGTGGAAATCCATGTGAAGGGGCTGGGAATCCACGAGAGCCGTATGTGCGATATTTTTGTGTCCAGCGAAGAAAATCTCCGACTTGGCAGATTTATCGTAGACAAAGGGACAGGCTACTATAATGCCTGCTTTCAGCGGGATGACATGGACGGCGAAGGGTTGTGTGTTTTTGACATAACCGGTCTGTTTATCCGTATTGATGAAAACAAGTACTGTGAGACAACATGGGAATGGGGCGAGAAACCGGACGGTTATCGACGCAGCGAATCTGTCGGCCGGCCGGCCGAAATCGTAAAGATGCCGGAACCGTATACGGAATCGCCGGAGCAGACACATCCCGGGAAGGCGCCAGCAGAGGCGGAGACGGCGGTGGAAAGAGAAAGCCCGGAAGATACATCGGCTTCGGAAGATGCGCCGATGGAACGGATGCGTATCTGGATACCGGAGGCCTCTCTGATTGTACAGCCGGAGCGTGTAAAGGAAACGGAAACAGATCAGACGGAAGAAACGACATCACCTGACCGGCAGGGTACATATGAATCAGGCGAAAAAAGCGAAGCCGAAAAGGAAACAAAGAAAGCGGAGCACACAGAGTCAGAAAAAGAAAAGGCAGGTGAGAAGCAGTCAGGGACACGATTTCAACAGACAGCGTCCGACAACCTTGTATCGCAGCCTGTTGCTATGGGAAATCTGCAGCCGGATTTTGCGGCGCAGCGACCGACGGTTATAGACGAATATCCCGATCCGGCGGCAGAAGGGCCGCACACAGCGACAGAGGCAGATGACGGGGATGCCGCGCTTCATAAGTCCCAGATCACGGATCCGGGCGTGCCGCGTCCGGCGGAACGTCTGGAAGATATTCCATTGCAAAAAATGCTTCACGAGGATAAATGGACGCAGCTTTGTACATTGTATCCGGTATGCCATCCGTTTGGAGACGACGAGGATTATATTACCATTGCACCCAAAGACTTTATCATATTGCGCAAGGAATATCAGAATCTGGTAAGCAACAGCTTTTTATTGCACAGCTTCTATAATTACCACCATGTCATTCTGGGAAAAACCGGCGGAAAAAAGGACGAAATCTATTATATCGGTGTTCCCGGCGCTTATTTTGAACGGGATAAGCGGGTGGCCGTTATGTTCGGGTTTGAAGGATTCGCATTATCCGCAAGAGGAAACGGGGAACGCAGCGCATCCGAAAAGAAAAACGGGGTGGAGACGGGAGCGTTCGGATATTACATGAGGAAGGTGGAAATCTGAGAGACAAAATCCGTGATTATACAATCCGGACATGAGCGGCTTTGGCGGCTCCATATACGGTTTCGTATACGCCGACGTATTCGGCGGCGGTAAGCTTTGCCCGATAGGAGAGCAGTTCCATCGGGACACCGAATACAACGGCTTCGATACCGAGTTCCGTCATGCCGCTGTGCAGATAGAAATTTTTGCGCCGGAGACGCTGTTCCCTGTTTGCGGACGGTTCGCGTGTGCTTTCGATTTCCAGAAAGAAGCGTTTTCCCGTGTAATGGGCAAACAGCGTCTGCAGGGAACTGCGGCCGAATCCCTGACTACGTTTTTGATCGTCGATGGCGAAATAATCCAACAGTACGAGATCAAGGGCCTTCATGGTTATGGCCAGACCATGAAAAGCCCCGTTTTCTTCGAGTGCGAATATATCGACCTGTCCGGCGGCCTGCTTCTGCGTCATATTGGAGAATGGCTTGCGTTCACAGGCCGGGAAGGCTGTTTTGTATAATTGTTCGATTTTCTGTAAGCGATTTTGATCGGTTGCGGGTATCAACTGCATTGCGGTTCCTTTCTGCCGGTTGCTGCCGGTTCCTGTCTGTTGCCGTGTTCCGGGAACAGTATAACATGGCCGGGGAAGAAAGGGAACCGGGATTTTATGCGGATGCTTTTCGCTTGTTCATCAGGTATGTTAATATCATGGAGCAGTCCTGCGGATCGCGGAAAATAAGTTCCATCTGGTCGATCGTGCCATACATATAGGAGAAGGGGAGAATCTCAAGCCCTTCCCGGCCGTGTGTAAGCTCCAGATGCAGGCCGTTCTCATCCACAAGTTCTACGGCGCCTTTGCAGGCGGACAATCTGTTAAAAAATTCCCGGGTATTGGTAATGTTATAAACCTTCATAATGCATCCTCCTTTATTTACTGCCGGTCTGCCAGCCGGCCTTTTTTATATTGTGCTTTGTTTTTGTTTCTGATATGATTATAGCGAAGATTTTTACCGAAAAAAATGCGGATAACGACAAAATATATAAATATATGGACAATAAAAAAGAGGATTGGCGATATGATTGTATCGGCGCTTCGCATCAACGAAAATCTGGAGGAAGAGGTGGCGCGTCCCGCTGCCGGTTTCCCTCATACAGCCTGTTATGAAGACGTTACAAGACATCCCGGAGGCTATGTGCCCTGGCACTGGCATGCGGACGTGGAGTTTATCTGGGCGCTGCAGGGCGGCATCCGTATGGATACGAGCCACCATTCTTATACGATTTATACGGGGGAAGGGGCGTTTATCAATTCCAATGTTCTGCATTATAAAGAGCCGTTACCGGGTCCGGCGCCGATTATGCTCGATCAGCTCTTTGACGTGCAGCTTCTGGCCGGCGGGCATAACAATGTATTCGATCAGAAATATATTGCGCCGGTGGTTGCATGCCGGGAGCTGGAGGCGATGGTATTCCGCCCGTCAGAAACCAATCAGCGATTGATTCTGGAACGGATCCGGCAGGCATACGACGCTGCGGAACTGGCCGAATACGGATATGAATTTGCGGTGCGCAATGCGCTGTCCGATGCGTGGCGCCTGTTGTGCAAAGAAGCGGCGCCGATGCTGACGGCGAAAAAGGCGGTTCCCGGTCAGGGAGAAGAACGGATTAAGGAGATGCTGACATTCATCCGAAATCATTATGGGGAGCGGATTTCACTGGGGGAAATCGCGCGGGCAGCCAGTATCAGCGAGCGGGAATGCCTGCGCTGCTTTCAGCAGAATCTGCATATAACGCCTTTCACCTATCTTCTGGAATACCGGGTTCGACGGGCGGCGGACGAGTTGCGGGAAACGGGAAAGGCCATAACGGATATAGCGTATTCCTGCGGGTTTTCCGGCACGAGTTATTTCAGTAAGACATTCCGAAAAATCATGGACTGTACGCCCTCGGAATATCGTCATCAATGTAACGCCGGCGAGAAGCGGCACAATAATGGAGAAAAATCATGACAGAGCATGAAAAATATATGCGCGAAGCGATTAAGCAGGCAAAAAAGGCAGAAATACTGGGCGAAGTGCCGATTGGCTGTGTGATCGTTTTCGAAAATAAAATTATTGGCAGAGGGTATAACCGGAGAAATACGGACAAAAGCACATTGTCCCATGCGGAGATAACGGCCATACGAAAAGCCAGTAAGGCAATGGGCGACTGGCGACTGGAGGGCTGTACGCTTTACGTAACGCTGGAACCGTGCCAGATGTGCGCGGGCGCCATTATACAGGCCCGGATTCCCCGGGTTGTCATGGGCTGTCGGAATCCGAAGGCAGGGTGCGCGGGTTCCATACTGAATATCCTGCAGGAGCCGCTGTTCAACCATCAGGCGGAGGTGATCGAGGGCGTGCTCGGCGAGGTGTGCAGCGGGATGCTGACCGATTTTTTCAGGAGACTGCGGATTCGCAATAAAATGGATAAGGAAGCCCGATGGGAACCGGAAGGGAGATAATATGGAATTAAACAGACAAACTGCGGAACTCGCGCTGCAAGAGGCCGGCCTGTCCAATCCGGGAGCATGGACAGACCATTCCCGGTATGTGGCGCAGGCGTGCGAAAAAATCGCGTCGCGTTGCAGCGGCCTGTCGGCTGACCACGCTTATATGTATGGACTGCTGCATGACATCGGGCGCTACGGCGGCGTGTGTTCCGAACGGCACCTGATAGACGGTTATCGGTACTGCATGGAACGGGGATGGGAAAAAGCGGCGCAGATATGCATTTCTCATGCGTTTATGATACAGGACATCGATACGTCGATCGGCGTTTTTGATATGAGTGATGACGATTACCGGTTTATGAAAAACTTTGTGGCGAACGCCGTCTATGACGATTATGACCGTCTGGTGCAGTTGTGCGACTCGCTGGCGCTGCCGTCGGGTTTCTGCCTTCTCGAAAAGCGGTTTGTGGACGTCACAATCCGGTATGGCGTACACCCGGCCACGACAGACAGATGGAAGAAAATTCTGGAAATCAAAGCATTATTCGAGAAGGAGATCGGAGATTCTGTCTATTCGCTGCTTCCGGGGGTCGTGGAGAACAGTTTTTATTAGGAAATATTTGACTTTCTCCCCAAAACCAAGTATACTGATAACACCGTGCAGCCGGGGTGATAGCGGTACCCTGTACCTGCAATCCGCTATAGCAGGGGTGATGTTCTGTCTGAGAACTTTGACCTGTATGGCTGCCCTTTATAAGTGGCGTTGAAGTCCGGGTCTCACGCGACGGGTATCTGTGAACCGTGTCAGGTTGGGAACAAAGCAGCACTAAGCAGAACCATCCGGGTGCCGTGAGGGTGCCTGGGCGGAGCTAACTGTAGAGGTAACGCATATGGGTGTCGTCCGAAGCAGAACGCACGGTAGAGAGAAGATAAAAAGGTGTCCTGAGAGCAGGACGCCTTTTTTATCATATCGGAAACCCGCAGGGATTTCCGATAACAGGGGGGGACCATTTATGAAACTGCGGATGCGGGAAAAAATATTGCTGGTATGTCTGTGCAGTACGCTGGCGGTACTGATGATACAGGCGTTTTTATATCAGAGGGCGTCGGCTTCCCTGATTTATGAGCAGGCGGAAAATGAAAGCTTTCATACGCTGGAAAATATGCAAAATGAGCTGAATACTTTTTTTAAAAATCTGGAGGGCGGCCTGATCAAAATCTATAATAACAAAGTTTTTCTGCAGGATTTAAGTAGCGGGAAAAGCATTGGCGAGTTGCAGGACACCTACTATCGGCTTGCCTATGAGATGGCTACGGAAAATTTTTCCACTTCGGACGGTGTCGTTGCTTTTTATATTTATACGGCGGAGCATGAACTGCTCAGCACATACCGAAAGACAGTGACACCGAAATATAATTATCCCAAAGATATTTATGCGGAGGAAACAAAGAGTAACGGACAGCGGGTGCGGGAATATGTCGCTTCTTCCGACACAGGGTTGCTGGTTTCGAGTTATTACAACGAAAACCGTGAGCGGAACATTGCCCGGTTTGCCGTAAAGATTTATAACAATACCAATCTGAATGACTGTATCGGTTATATTGTCTGCGATGTGGACAGCAAAGTGCTGGAAAAGATTATGCAGAAATATGTGATAGACGATACGATGTATATCTGGCTGCAGCCGATGGGAGACAGGCAGCTCTATGCCATTGGAAATCTGGAGGAGGAAAGCGCTTCTTATTACGAGAAGATAGACGACTGTATCCGGCGGGGTGCGCGGGAGGAAATCCAGAGCATTTCCGAGAAGAACAAAGTACTGTTTACGGTTCCCGGAGAAAACTATAATCTGGACGCGTATTCGATTATGCCGCAGGAAATGCTGCGGCGCAGCCAGGCGATGCTGACTCGGAATCTGATCTGGACTGCAGTCGTGATGATCTGTATGATTACCATAGTAATCTCTTATATTACCAAAAATCTGACAAAACCGCTGGAGCAGCTCACGGATACCATATCCCGGATTCGTGCCGGCGAGACGGGACTGCGGGCATCGTATGTGACAGGAGATGAGATCGGACAGCTTGGACGGGAATTTAATGATATGCTGGATGAGATACAACGTCTGATCGGCCGGGAATATGAGAGTCAGATCCTCTTAAACAAAGCGGAATATAAAGCGCTGCAGGCACAGATCAATCCGCATTTTCTGTACAATACGCTGGATACGATGAGCAGTATTTCGAGTATCCAAAACTGTGAGATTGTCAGCAGCCTGTGCCAGTCATTGTCTAATATTTTTCGATACAGCCTTGATATGAAACACCCGTATTCGACTGTTGGCAAAGAGATGAACCATCTGAAAAATTATATTTTTGTCATGAATGTGCGGATGCGGGAAGAAGTAAAGTATGCATTCCATATCGAGGAGCAGGTACTGCAGGATTCCATTCCCAGAATTTCGTTGCAGCCGCTTGTGGAAAATGCGATCAATCACGGCCTGAAAAACAAACACGGAGAAAAAAGAATTACGATTACGGCGCAGGAACAGGACGGCATTTTGCAGATTTCGGTCAGAGATAACGGCGTGGGAATGGACAGCGCGGAAATTAACCGCAAACTGAAAGAGAATGATAAAGACATTGTGGAATCGGGCAATTCGATCGGCATTTACAACATCAACGCCCGTATGAAGATGCTGTACGGAGAGTCATACGGGCTGTCCGTGGAGAGTGTGGTGGGAGAGGGAGCCTGTGTTTTTCTGCGAATTCCCAGACGGAAGGTGGAGGAGGTGGAGACATGGAAAAGGTAAATTATAAGCTGTTGGTAGCGGATGACGAATATTGGACCCGGGAAAAGCTTCGCAATATGATAAACTGGGAAGAATATCATATTACGTTTATGAAACCTGCGGAAGACGGCGAGGAAGTGCTGATGCGTATCGGACGGGAACGCCCGGACATTCTGATTACCGATATTAACATGCCCTTTGTGAACGGCGTGGAGCTGGTGAAGGCGGTAAAGGAGAAATATCCTGAGATTGTAGTGTTCGTGATCAGCGGATACGATGATTTCGCATATGTAAAAGAAACGCTGGTGGCGGGGGCGATCAATTATCTGCTGAAACCGGTGAGCAAAATCGATCTTGTGAGCGCCATTTCCCGCGCACTGGAAATCATAGGAAAAGAAGAAAAAAACAGGCTGCAGATATGGAAGGCTGCATCCCTGATACAGGACAGAGAGCTCAGCCTTCTCGTGGAGAAAGAACAGACGCCGTTTCTGCCGGCGATTATGGCGGAGCAGGAAATGGGTGGCTGCAGCGTTATGTTGATTAAAATTCATGAGATGCAGGGATATATGGAAGAATACCACTATGATATGAATCTGCTTTCCTGTCAAATGAAAAAGCGGATGAAAGAGATTACGGAAATGGAAAATCTGCTGATTTTCAACCATATTTTCCGCTCCAATGAATTTATTGTCGTAACGGAAATGGAGCCGGCGCAGCAGGAGCGGGTGGCGCGGCGCATACTGGACAACTTTTTGCGGGAGGGGAAAAGTCCCGTCACCATTGCCGTTAGTGAACATACCTATACAATGGAAAGCATTCACAGCGCTTATGTGCAGAGTGTGTCCGCGCTTATGACAAGACCGTTCCACAGAGAGAGTATGGTCATATTCTGCAATCAGGAAGAAAAAAACATACAAAAAACAGTAAAAAACCGTATCAGTCAGGAGATCGAAATGCAGATCAGGGCGCTGCTGAAAGCGGGGAACCGGCGGGCGCTGAAAGAACTGATCGGGAAAGACATCGGATTGGGAAGCTGCGGCGGCAGTGGATGGGGGTATCTGGAAGTCAAACAGACAGTGAAGCGAATCTGCAATCTGCTGTTGGACGACCTGCTCCAGAGCGGGGATTCGACAGCGGTTCAGGAGATGGAAAGCCTGACGGAGATGGCGGATAAGCTGGTGGAACGGCTGGACAGCGGACTTTTGTGCGATATGCTGACAGAGATGATAGACAATACCGCTATAGAGCGAAAACAGGATGCCGGCAGTTCAATGCGAGATATTGTACGGGACGCTGCCGCATATATCGACAGCAATTATTTCGAGGAACTAACGCTCATCCGGCTTGCGGAAAAATATAGTGTGGACAGTTCATATTTCTCCAGAATGTTTAAACAGGAAACAGGGAAAAACCTGATGCTCTACATTGCGGAAAAGCGGATGGAAAAAGCTAGGGAATACATGGAGGATGAACGAATCAATCTGACGGAGATTGCGTTTCTGACAGGATATGACGATTACACGTATTTCAGCAGAGTCTTTAAAAAGATAACGGGATGCAGCCCCCGGGAGTACCGGGCGGGTCAGGCGAACAGTTAATCATGTCACGGTATCGGAAGGCAGTTGGACTTTTTCACAAGAAAGTGCAACTGCTTTTTTCAAATATGTCCTAGTTGTAAACCCGAGAAAAGGGGTAGACTGATAACAGAATAAAAAATCACAGGAAAGGGAGAAGATTATGAAAAGAAAGCTGATCAGTCTGATTTTGGGAACAACGATGATAGCGGCCGCACTGACGGGCTGCGGCGGCAGCGGGCAGGCGGATAACAATGCGCCGGCCGAGGCGCCGGCCGAAGGCGGAGACGCGCAGGAGCCGGCAGCGCCGGAGGCGGACGGCGCAGGCACATCGGAAGAAGTGACACTGACGGTGCTTGCAGGGCAGTCTACGACAGATGCGGGAATCGAAGATATGATCGACGCAGCGCTGGCAGAGCAGTATCCCAATATCACGCTGGAATGGGAATGCGTGGACTGGGGCAATGACTTCCAGCCCAAAATGCAGCAGTATATGCAGTCCGGCCTGCCGGATATTATGATCGGCAAGGCACAGGATGTGGCTACGTATGCACCGCAGGGTATTCTGGGTGAGATTGACGCCACATATCTGGACAGAGGCCTGGATGCGGCAAGGGAAAATGTGACAATCGACGGCAAGACATATGGTCTGGTATACAATGCGCTGTATCAGGGCGTCTACTACAATAAGACAATGTTTGCGGAAAACGGATGGGAGATTCCGAAAACACAGGAAGATCTGCAGGCGATTATCGATGACTGCAAGGCGAAGGGGATCACGCCGTTTGCCAGCCATATGGTTGATACCTGGTCGATCGGGAACGTCACCATGCAGTTTATGATGAACGATGTATTCAATAACGATCCGACATGGGGTGATAAATTCCGGGCAGGAGAAGTTTCGTTTGCCGAAGATAAAATGGCGCAGACGGCATATCAGTATAACAAGCTGATCTTTGACAATACGTATCCTGAGACATTTTCCACTGAGCAGACAGACTGCGATGCGAAGATGGTTCTCGGCGAGGCTGCCATGAAGGTTTCCGGGTCCTGGTCGATTCAGAATTTCCTTGATATTGATGAAAGCTTTGATTTCGGTATTTTCCCGTTCCCGAACCAGAGCGGCGATTCCAAACTGATCTTTGAGCCGAATATCACGGTTATGACAAGCGCAAACAGCGAGCATCAGGATGCGATCAACTGTGTGCTGGATGTACTGACGGGCAATCAGGATCTGGCAGTGGAGATCTATGATTATACAAAGACGGCTTCCATGTTAAAGGATGTAACGCCGACCTTTACCAATCCCAGCCAGTCTGACATAGACAAATACGCGGCGGACGGCATGATCGTGGATGTTACACTGGGCAACAATCAGCTCGTATGGGGCGGTTTCCAGGAAGAAAACGCGAAGGACATCGCGGCATGGCTGCAGGGGGACGCCAGCTTTGAAGACGCTCTGGCAGCATCGGATGCAAGAGTTGACGCAAGCAGCGCGAACTGAATGAAATGATGACGGCGGCCGGAGGCCGGCGAAAAAAACAGGAAATGAAAAAGGGCTGCTTTCATCGGCAGTCCTTTTTTCACAAAACCGTGCCGTAGTCTGCTTTGGAGGTCAATATGAAAAACATAAACAAAAATTCCATGGAAAAAAATCTGGAAAAGCAATATTTGATTCTGGTGCTTCCCGGCCTGATTATTTTTACGATCGGCCTGATCATACCGCTGCTGCTGGCATTCCGGTATTCTTTTACGAGTTGGGACGGTATGTCTGCGGAAAAACCGTTCGTAGGATTGAAAAATTATATTGATTTGATACAGGACAGCGATTTCCGCTCTGCGTGGTGGTTTACAATTAAATTTACAATCGGTAATACCATTATCCAGAATGTGCTGGCGCTGGGGTTTGCCATAGCGCTGGACAGCGGTATTAAGGCGCAGAAAATATACCGGACGGCGTTCTTTGTGCCCTGCCTGATCAGCGCACTGATTGTCGGCTTTGTCTGGCTGAAGATGTTTTCCAATGTACTGCCGGCAGTAAACGATCTGTTGGGAACCAATATCAATTTTTTGTTATTCGGCGACGGAAAGACGGTGCTCTCGGGGCTGCTGATCGCCAATAACTGGCAGTGGGTGGGATACTGGATGCTGATTTATCTGGCTGGCCTGCAGTCGATCCCGGGAGACCTGTATGAAGCGGCGAAAGTAGACGGCGCAGGGGCATGGACGCGTTTTCGAAATGTGACGCTTCCGATGCTGGCGCCTGCCATTACGATCTGTGTCGTGGGCATTACAACCGGTTCTCTGAAGGTATATGATCTGCTCGTATCTTCTACAAAAGGAGGCCCCGGACGGGCGTCCACTTCCGTTATCTATCAGACGTATACCACGGCCATTAACGGACGACAGTACGGGTATGGTTCCGCCATGTCTGTTTCGCTTGTTCTCGTGCTGCTGCTGGTTGCCCTGATACAGGTAAAAGGACTCAAAAGTAAGGAGGTGCAGCAATAATGGCCTGGGGAAAGAAAAAACAAAAGGAAGATACACCGCATCAACGTTATACCAAGACGACGTTTCTGATACAGATATTGATGTCTGTTATGGCAGTATTTTTTATTGCCCCCATATTGATTATTATTAATTATTCGTTTAAAACAAAAAAGGAGCTGTACCTGACGAGCCCGCTTTCGCTGCCTTCTTCCTTTCAACTGGATAATTATAAAAAGGCGTTTGACAAACTGAATCTGGCGACGACGTTTACCAATACACTGCTCTATACGGCGGTGAGCGTCCTGATTCTGGCGCTGCTTTGCGGTACGACGGCGTGGGCGATCGCCAGATGCCGCGCTAAATTTTTTAAATTTTGTTATATATACTTTATCATTGGCATCCTGATCCCGTATCAGGCGCTGTTTCTGCCGATTTATATTATCGGATACCGGCTGAATTTGACCAATACGCGGTATGGCATTATCTTTATGTATGTGGCAACGGGCATTTCCTTCGGCGTTTTTCTGATGAACAGTTTTATGTCCACAGTGCCGATTGAACTGGAGGAGGCGGCTCGAATCGACGGATGTTCCGTACTGCGAACCTATTTTACCGTGGTGATGCCGCTACTGAAGCCGGCGATGGCGACACTGATTATCATGCAGGCGTTTCAGATATGGAACGATTATCTGCTTGCCAGCCTGTATGTGAGCAAAAAGGATCTGAAAACACTGACGGTGGCCATTCAGTCACTGTTTTCCGCGCAGTCAAGCGATTATACGACGGCAATGGCGGCGATTGTGATTTCGGTGCTGCCGATCGCAATCTTGTTTATGAGCCTGCAGAAGTATTTTATCAAGGGTATGACAGTCGGCGCGGTGAAAGGATAGGTGGACAAAATGGTGGAAGTGATCAAATCGTATGAATTGGGTGATATGCAGGCGGTCTATGTGACGGACGCGGAAACGCACAATGCGGAATTGGTGCTGCTGCCTGCAGATGTGGAATACCAGGAGGCGCAGCGGGAGAAGCCGTATCCCGACAATCTGGTTCAGATTAAGATTGCCGGCGATATGTATGCCGGCGGTTATGCGGGCGGCAGGACAATGCGACAGAGCCGGACGACAGAGGAATTCCGGTTTGTGAAGCAGGATGTTTCCCAGACCGACGGCCTGACAGACATTTGCACGACTGTATGCGATGCGCGCGGTTACAGAATCGATCATCATATCACATACCGGGAAGGGGAGAAAAATCTGCGCAGCTTCTGTACATTTTTTAACGAGGGAACAGAGGCGGCCACGCTGGAGCTTCTGTCAAGTTTTTCTCTGGGAAAGATCTCGCCGCTGATGGAAGGCGACGGATATGATACGATAAAGATGCACAGACTGCGCGCGGTCTGGAGTATGGAAGGGCGTCTGGAGACGAAAACGTTGGAAGAGATGCAGTTGGAGCCGTCCTGGGCAGGTCACGCGGTCCGGGCGGAGCGGTTCGGGCAGGCGGGTTCCATGCCGGTAAACGGTTATTTTCCCAGTCTGGTACTCGAGGACAGCAAAAATCATATTTTCTGGGGCGCGCAGATTGCCCACAACGCTTCCTGGCAGATGGAAGTATACCGCCGAGGCGATGATGTGCAGATGTCCGGCGGTCTGGCAGACCGGGAACTGGGGCATTGGATGAAGGAGATCAAACCGGGCGGCAGCTTTACGACACCGGAAGCCATTCTTTCCGTATGCCGTGCGGAAAATTATGAAGCAATATTCCAGAGACTGACCGCCGCACTGGAGCATACGGTGGAGGCAGGGCCGGACTGCGAACAGGATCTTCCCGTATTATTCAATGAATATTGTACGACATGGGGATGTCCCAGCCACGACAATATCCGGGAAATCCTGAAAACAATCAAAGACAAGGGTTTTTCGTACTTTATCATTGACTGTGGCTGGTACCGGCAGAACGGGATTCCGTGGGATATTGCCATGGGAGATTATGAGGTGTCCGGGGAACTGTTTCCGGAAGGGTTGCAGAAGACTGTCGATCTGATTCGGGAAAGCGGTATGAAAGCCGGCATCTGGTTTGAGATTGATAATATCGGCAGCGAAGCGAAAGCATATCAGATGACGGAGCACTTGCTGCACCGGGACGGTCGCGTACTGACGACTTCCATGCGTCGTTTCTGGGATATGCGGCAGCCATGGGTGCAGGATTATCTGGCGGAGCGCGTGATCGGCACGCTGAAAAAGTACGGTTTTTCCTATATGAAAATGGATTACAACGACACGATCGGAATTGGCTGCGACGGTGCGGAAAGCCTCGGCGAGGGGCTGCGGCAGAATATGCAGGCGTCACTGGATTTTATCCGCAGGGTAAAAGCGGAAGTGCCGGGGATTATTCTGGAAAACTGTTCTTCCGGCGGACATAAACTGGAGCCGCTGATGATGTCCGAATGCAGCATGGCCTCGTTTTCCGATGCGCATGAATGCGAAGAAATTCCGATTATTGCGGCGAATCTTCACCGTGCCATCCTGCCGCGGCAGAGCCAGATATGGGCTGTGATCCGCAAAAACGATTCGCTAAAACGGATTGCGTATTCTGTGGCTGCCACATTTTTGGGCAGAATGTGCATTTCCGGCGATGTGAGAGAGCTTTCCGATGCACAGTGGAAGGTTTTAGATGATGGCATTGCCTTTTACAAAAAGATAGCGCCGATTATCAAAAAGGGATTTACGCATCGCTATGGCACCGCGATTACGAGTTACCGGCATCCCCATGGCTGGCAGGGGATTCTGCGCGTGGGAGACAATGGAGGGGCGTTTGCCGTATTCCACGGATTTCATGGGGCGGCAGGGACACAGGCATCTGTTCCCGTGCCCGATGGCTATGGCATCGCCGACATCTATTCCTGTGATTCGGAACAGGCGATGGTCTGCGACGGCTGTCTGAAACTGACATTTTCGGAGGATATGAAGGCTGTGGCCGTATATCTGGAGTGATGACAAAAGGTGTCCTGAGAGCAGGGCACCTTTTGTTATGCGGTCAATTATCGCTTTCGGCAAAGCCGCGCGACCTGAATTAATAATGTGGGTAAAAAGGAGAACAGCGCAATCAAAGCTGTCTGCATAGCGGTCAGAGGAACGACGGAAAACAGCGGCTGCAGCAGGGGCAGGTATAACACGCCGGCCAGCAGCAGGATGCCTGCTGCGAAAGCCGCGATACTGTAAGGGTTTTTCCAGAGCCCCAGTGTGCGCAGACTGCCTTCTCCCCGACAGGAAAAGCCGTGGAACAGTCTGGCGGCGGTGAGGGTGGAAAAGGCCATTGTGCAGGCGCAGGCCGGGCTTTGCAGCAGACCGATATGGTATGCGGCCAGCGTGGCGCCGGCGATCAGAGCGCCCTGCAGAGACAGGCGCCGGAAAAATTTTCCGTTTAAGATTGCTTCGTTCGGATCTCTGGGCGGCGCGGCCAGCAGATCGCCGCCAGGCGGTTCCATGCCGATGGCAATGGCCGGCAGAGAATCTGTTACCAGATTGATAAACAGGAGCTGTACCGCCACAAAAGGTATGGGCAGGTTCATGACGGAAGTATACAGTACGGCCAGAATCCCGGCGGCATTGCCGGATAACAGGAATAAAATGGCGTTTCGTATATTGTGATAGATATTGCGACCGTTGGCCACAGCCTTGATAATGGTGGCGAAGTTATCATCCGTCAGTATCATGGAGGCCGCGTCTTTGGATACTTCTGTGCCGGTGATGCCCATGGCCACGCCAATATCGGCCTTTTTCA
>CATLGN010000007.1 GCA_949935685.1 uncultured Lachnospiraceae bacterium
ACAGTCTCGTGGCTTCGTAATACTCCGGCGTGCCTTTATTGATACTGTAGAGAAGCGGTTCCGCATATTGCTTCAGAACAGCCAGTTCATAAATCAACACAGAGTTAAAGGTCGCATCGGCGCTCTCCTGAAAGGGAAAAATATTCTCTTCCTCGCCCCGGCGCACGGACTGCCACATGGCGATCGTTTTCTGCGCCGGCGTCCCGCGTGTACGGGCGTCCCGCACCATTCGGCGCAACAGTCTGCCGTCCGTTGTCGGAATCCGGTTATGATCGTCGATATTGAGGCTTGTCAGCGCACTGATATAGATCTTAAACTTGCTTTCCGTCGGAAGCGATGCGGACATTTTGTCATTGAGGCCGTGAATGCCTTCGATCACGAGAATGTCGTCCGCGCCAAGCGTTTTCAGATTACCGTTATATTCCCGCTTTCCGGTCTTGAAATTAAACGTGGGCAGTTCCACCGTCTCTCCGGCCAGCAGCGCGCACATATCTTCATTGAATTTTTTCACGTCGATCGCTTCCAGGCATTCAAAGTTATAGTTGCCTTTTTCATCCCGGGGCGTCAATATCCTGTCCACGAAATACTCATCCACGGCGATGGGATGCGGCTTCATGCCGTAGGAACGAAGCTGCACCGAAAGTCTGTGGGAAAATGTCGTCTTGCCCGAGGAAGACGGCCCTGCGATCATAACGAACTTCACGCCGCCCTTATCCACAATGTCCCGGGCAATCTCCGCAATCCGTCTCTCCTGCAAAGCCTCCTGCACGAGTATCAGCTCCGCGATGCCGCCCTGGCAGATCTGGTCATTCAAATCGCCGACCGTATTGATCTCCATCATCTCGCCCCATATCGTGGACTGCTCCAGTGTATGAAACAGTTTATCCCGCGGCACGAAATAATCCAGCGTCTTAGGCGCTTTCCGGTCAGGAAGAAGCAGCATCAGACCTTTTTCATAGGAAATCACCTTAAAATATTTCACATACCCGGTTGACGGCAGCATATAACCATAATAATAGTCATAATAGTCATCCATCCGGTAAATATTGACAAAAGAGCTTCTCCGGTACCGGAACAGCTTCTTTTTGTCCTCCATCCCATACCGGTCAAACAGCGCAAGGCCATCCTCCAGCGGATACGTCTTTTTTTCAATCGGGACATTTTCCATAACAAGCTGCTGCATCCGCACATTGAGCCGTTCTATCAGTGTCTCGTCCACGCGGATTTTCCCTTTCAGGCTGCAGTAATATCCCTGTCCCACGGCGAACTCCACTTTAATCCGCTCCACATTTTCCCGCGGTTCCACATCATACAGCGCTTTGATCAAAAGCATAATGGCCGTCCGCACATATGCCTTATGCCCGGCCGAATTTTTCAGCGTGACAAACTGCAGCTCACAGTCCCTCGTAAGCGGCTTCATCAGCTCCGTAATCTTCCCGTCAACCATAACCAGCGCGATCGTATCGTCATACCGCTCCTGATAAGCCGCCGCAATCTCTTCATAGGATGTCCCCGCTTCGTACCCTTTTTCCACTCCGTCAATCGTAACCGTTACCATACCAACCTCCCAATTTATAATATCCAGAACGGCGTCTGCTCCGCCGCAGGCAAAACCGTCAGCTCCCCGCACTCGCGTTTCAGATATGTCTCCATATACGGCACAAAGATCTGTTCCAGCCCATAATGCCCCGCATCGACGATACACAGTCCCATTGCCAGTGCATCGATTCCCGTATGGTGATCAATATCCCCTGTAATCAGCACGTCCGCCCCCTGCGCCGCCGCCTTTCCCACAACGCTTTTCCCGGCGCCGGGACAGATGGCAGCCTTCTCCACCATCCTGCCGCCGTCTCCGAATATTTTGACCGACGACAGGGCAAATGCATCCCGAATCTGTCTGCCGCACGCTTCCAGCGTCACAGCCGCCGGCAGTTTTCCGATTCTGCCAATCCCTTCCCGCTGCCCGTCTTTTTCATATGTAACGTCCAGCACCTGCCGGTCCTGAAGCCCGATCCGGTCCGCAGCGGCGTCCGCCATTACCGACACGTCAAAATTCGTGTGCATGGCATAACAGCAAATATCATGCCGCAGCAGCTTCACCAGTCTTCTGCCGATAAAGTCGCCGTCATTGATCTGACGGCGCGGAGAAAAGATTAACGGATGATGCGTCAGGAGCATATCTGCGCCCTGCGCCACCGCCTCTTCCACCACAGAATCGGACGCATCCACCGCAAGCATTACCGTCCGAATCTCTTTCGCAAACCGCCCTGTCAGCAGCCCCGGATTGTCCCAGCTCTCCGCCAGACAGCCCGGCGCCAGCGATTCCAGTTTTTCTATGACTGCGCTACATTTCATGTCCGTTCCCCCTCTCCGGCCGCTGTTCGAAGCAGGACAGCGCGTATGCCCGAATCCGCGCCGCAAGCCGCAATTCTTCGCGCCGCTTTCTGTTTTCGGGTGTTTCCGCCGCAGCCCCGCAGCAAATTCCCGACAGAATCCGTTCTTCCCGCTCGCGCTCCCAGAGCAGGAAACGGTGCAGCGCCGGATGCCTGTGCGTCAGCAGATACGGCCCATACCGGTCGTCTGCCGCCTGCCGCAGCGCCTGCGCATCTCCCTGACCGCCCCGCATCCACAAATCGCCGTCAGACGGCAAAGCCGCGTTCGGCTGGCTCCGCCGCGCCTGCAGCATAGGATAATACTTGCCGCCTTCCCACACCATATCTTCCCGCACAATGCCGTATCCCGCATCCCGCAGATATGCTCTGACAGAGGCGATCTCAGACTGCGGCTGCAAAATCAGCGTATCAACAGCTTCCAGTATATCCCGCCCGCCCTGCAGTATTCTGACAGTCAGCCGTCCTCCCATGCCCGCCAGAATCACACAGTCCGCCTCCCCGGCCTGCAGCGCCGCCAGACCGTCCGACTGCCGCGTTTCTATGTATGCCTCCAGATCGTATCTCCCGATATGTTCCCTGGCCTGCTCCAGAGGGCCCGCATGAATATCCATGGCAATGACGTTTGTGCATATCCGGTTTTGTATCAGATAAATCGGCACATATCCATGGTCACAGCCCACGTCGCAGACAACGCTTCCGGGCGGCACCATATCCGCTACTGCCTTCAGTCTTTTTGATAATTCCACTTGTTCCCTCTAGTCCAGATAATCTTTCAGTTTCCGGCTTCTGCTCGGATGCCGGAGCTTTCGCAGCGCTTTCGCCTCAATCTGTCGGATCCGTTCACGGGTTACGTTAAATTCCTTTCCCACTTCCTCCAGCGTCCGGGCTCGCCCGTCATCCAGCCCGAAACGCAGACGCAGCACTTTCTGTTCCCGCTCCGTCAATGTCCCAAGCACTTCCACAAGCTGCTCCTTTAACAGCGTAAAAGCAGCCGCATCGGACGGTACGGGAACATTGTCATCCTGTATAAAATCGCCCAGATGGCTGTCTTCTTCTTCTCCGATCGGCGTCTCCAGGGAAACCGGCTCCTGCGAAATTTTCAGAATCTCCCGCACACGGTCCTCCGGCATGTTCATCTCCTCCGCGATTTCCTCCGGGGTCGGTTCGCGCCCAAGTTCCTGCAGGAGCTGCCTGCTGACACGGATCAGCTTGTTGATCGTTTCCACCATATGCACCGGTATGCGGATTGTCCTCGCCTGATCGGCAATCGCCCGGGTAATGGCCTGACGAATCCACCATGTCGCATACGTCGAAAACTTATACCCTTTTCGGTAGTCAAACTTTTCCACGGCCTTGATCAGCCCCATATTCCCCTCCTGAATCAGATCCAGAAAGAGCATACCGCGCCCCACATACCGCTTGGCAATGCTGACCACCAGACGCAGATTGGCCTCTGCCAGACGTTTTTTCGCCTCCGCGTCCCCCAGTTCCATTTTCTTCGCCAGATCGATCTCCTCTTCCGCATTCAGAAGCGGTACCTTACCGATCTCCTTCAGATACATTCTGACCGGATCTTCTATGCTGACCCCGTCCGGCACGGAGAGATCAATGTTTTCCACATTGACTTCGTCCTCCTCCGTCAGAATGATCTCCTCCTCGTCCACATCATCGTCATCGGTAATGCGCAGTACATCCACATGGTTCTGTTCCAGTGTCTCTATAATCTGATCGAACTGCTCTTCCTCCAGAGGCATATCCGCAAAAAATTCATTGATCTCCTGATATTCCAGAACATTCTTCTTCTTTTTGGCAACGTTCAGGATCTCTTTGATCTTTTCCTCAAACTTTGCCCTTGTGTTTTCGTCCATTCCCGTGGCCCATCCTTCCATAACTTGTTATTTATTTTTGCCTTAATCTAAGGAAATATGCGTTTGTTTCAGTTCTTCCAGGGCCTTTTTCCCCCTGATAACCCGGTTTATCGCGTCGGCGTCACGCTCCATACGCCGACTGTCCCGCTCATAAGCGTACGTTTTTACACGGACCAGTATGTCATGGAACGCTTTTTCCCGCTCCCGTTTATCACCGCCGGGCAGCGGCAGTTTCGTGTGAAACAGCGACGCCGCTTCCCGTTGCTGCTCCTCGTCCGCAAACTGACTGATCACAGCCGCCGGATTCGCACAGCCCGTTTCCAGATCTGCAAACAGCCGCTGCGCCACCTGACGGTACAGATCTGTCGTAAAGTCTTCCGGCGCAATATATTTTTTCACCTTTCGGTACAGTCCCGCATCTTCACTCAGCCAGGTAAGCAAAAGCCGCTGCGCCTTTTTGATCCCGTCCTCCGGGGAAGCCTTGCGCTGCTGCCCCGATTTCGGCCGCACGGCCGGCTCCCTCTCCGATGCAACGCCCGCGGTATAGGCATATGTATTTACCATGTTTCGCAGTTTCTCAAAACCGATCCGATACTTTTCCGCCGTCGCTTCGATATAATTCTCCCGCTCCAGCTCCTCCGCAAAACCGCACAGCTTTTTGGCGGCTTCCTGCTGGAAACGGGTTTTCCCCTCCGGATCGCTGAGATCAAAATCCCGCTCCAATACCCGCAGTTCAAAGAAAAAGCTGTTCTCCGCCCTGTCAATGCGCTTTTGCAGCTCCTCCGCCCCCAGATTTTTGACCAGTTCATCCGGATCTTTATATGGTTCCAGCGAAATCACCCTGCCGGTCAGTCCCGCTGTCCGCAAAATGCCAATGGCGCGCAGCGCCGCCTTCACCCCGGCGCCGTCGCTGTCATATGCCAGCAGCACATCCCGGGTATAGCGGCGAAGCAGAGCCGCCTGTCCCTCCGTAAACGCAGTCCCCAGAGAGGCCACAGCCTGTCCGAAACCGGCCTGATGCATGGCAATGACATCCATATATCCCTCGCACAGTATCATATTGCCTGCCCGGGAAGTGCGGGCAAGATTCAATCCGTATAAATTCCTGCTCTTATCAAACACCGGCGTCTCCGGCGAATTCAGATACTTGGGCGTGCCCTCGCCCATTACCCTGCCGCCAAACCCGATCACCCGGTGGTTTATATCCTGTATGGGAAACATCACACGATTCCAGAATTTATCGTGTGTTCCGTATTTCTCATCGATCGTGCAAAGTCCGGCCTCCTGCAGCAGTTCGTCCCGCCAGCCTTTGCCTTTCAGATATTTGGTCAGATCATCCCGGTATTTTCCCGCATATCCCAGTCCGAATTTCCCGATCGTCCCGGCGCTCAGCATACGCCCCTGCAGGTAACGCATTCCCTGCTCTCCTCCGGGTCTGCGCAGCAGATAATAAAAATACTTCGCCGCCTCTTTATTGATCTGCAAAAGCTGCGCCCTGCGGCTCTCCTGCCGCTTCATCTCTTCGGAATATTCCGCTTCCGGCAAATCCACGCCGGCCCGCTCCGCCAGCGCACGAACGGCCTCCGGAAAGGTATAGTGTTCATATTCCATCAGAAACGTATAGACATTGCCCCCGGCCCCGCATCCGAAACAATAATACATCTGTTTGCTCTGCGAAACAGAAAACGAGGGCGATTTTTCATTGTGAAAAGGACACAGGCCGAAATGGCTGCCTCCCTTTCTCTGCAGCCGCACATAACCGGAAATCACATCCACAATATCGTTTTTCATGCGAATCTCTTCCACGATCTCTTCCGGATAATACATTGCTTTCCCTTCTTTTCCGGCGCGTCAGCCATGCCAGCACTGCGGAATATAAATTTCCTCATACTGAGCGATGGCAAACCGGTCTGTCATCGCACCGATATAATCACAAAGCACCATTTCTTTCGGCTCTCCCCGGTCCATCAACATATGATAATCCCGTGGAAGCAGTTCCATATGCTTTCCGTAATAGTCATATAATGTCTCAATCAAAACCTCCGCCTTTTCTTCTTCCCCTTTGGCGGCAGGATTGGTATATAAATGCTCAAATAAAAATTCCCGCAGCTTCCGCATCGCCTCCGCGACCGGTTCCGACATGCGGATGTCATTCACCCCCGTACTGTATGTCACGAGATCATGGATGAAATGATCCAGCCGCTTTCCGAGTGTGTCACCGATTACATCCGTAATCTCTTTTGGAATATCCGTTTCTTTCAGAATCCCCGCACGGATGGCATCGTCCATATCATGGTGAATATAAGCGATCTTGTCCGAGATCCGAACGATTTTTCCCTCCAGTGTGGCCGGCTCCCCATGCGTCTGGTGGTTCCGTATGCCGTCCCGCACTTCAAACGTCAGGTTCAGCCCCTGCCCGTCCTTTTCCAGCAGTTCTACGGTACGGACACTCTGATCGCTGTGGCAGAATCCATAAGGGCAGACCTTTTCCAACGCCCGCTCTCCCGCATGGCCAAACGGCGTATGCCCCAGATCATGCCCCAGTGCAATCGCCTCCACCAACTCCTCATTCAGCCGCAGCGCTTTGGCAATCGTTCTGGCATTCTGCGATACCTCCAGCGTATGCGTCAGCCTCGTCCGATAATGATCCCCCGCCGGCGTCAGAAACACCTGCGTCTTATCCTTCAGCCGCCGGAAGGACTTGCTATGTAAAATCCTGTCTCTGTCCCTTTGAAACACCGGACGGATGTCGCAGGGCGCTTCCTCGCGCTGCCGCCCCTTCGAATCCATGCTGAACGCAGCATACGGACTCAGGAACTCTTTCTCCCGGCGTTCCAGACTTTCCCGAATCGTCATTTTGCCGTTATTCCCCTCCGTTTTATTATTCGCCGCCCATATCCTGATTTCCTTTTTTATTTTTCAGAAATCGTCAGTCAGATTTCGTTATCCATTTTCCGTATGATAAAAACAAGGCTATGTACAAAAGGTACACAGCCTGTTATTTTTATAGACAATCTGATAAATGAACCCCGCAGCGACATTTAGAAAAAGCTGTTCATCCAGCTTCCCGTCGAATATGCATTGTTATAATTTCCACGGTTTGTATAAAGAGAGTTTTTATTTGCCTCCGACTGCGCGGAATAACTGATCATCGAAGCTCTGGAAGCCGCATTATTGGCAAACGACGCATTTCCGTTGAACAACGTCTTGACCGTACTGATGTCAGCCGCCTTAAAGTCTTTTTCGTTTACGCTCAGCTTATTGTCGGAACCGATCGTGATTCCCACCTTATTCAGCATCTTCTCATAGGTCTTCGTCCCGTTGACCATATTATTGGCCTGGTTCTTAACCGTCTTGGATGTGGATTTGGAAGCGGAATCCACAAGATTGTTATAGCTGTCCGCAAATTTCTTAACCGCGCTATAGATTGCGTCCATGTCATAACCCTTGGTCGTGGTTTCCTTGCCATCCTCGTCCTTGGTCGTAATATCCTTCTCCTGGAACAACGAACTGCCTCTGGACGTCAGCGCGCTTGCAGCTTCCGACAACGCTTTGGCATCCGACTGTGTTTTATTCAGCTCCTTTGTCTTCTCACTCTGCAGAGCCGTATTCGTCTTATCCTTTGCCGTGCTCTTGGACGCTTCCGTGCTTCCTGCCTGCTTCGCATAATAAGCTTTTACGACTTTGTAGTATGTCCCGCTCTTAATATTGTTATATTCCGACAACAGAGAATAAATCCCGTTTCCCGATGAAGAATTATTATTTCCGAATAAAAATGAAAAACTCATACCCTCACTCCTTTGATACCAATGACATCCATGCCTGTTTCCAACGATTATTATTACTTTTATTATAATATATATCGGCGCAAAATCAAGAACTTTTAGGCACGAAAAGGAAATTTTTTGCAATTTCCCCTATCATAAAAGTACAGTGGCTTTGCGCTTCGTCGCGCGGGCGAACTGCAAAGCAGCCATTTCCTCTCCGCGGCCCGCGCATACAACAAGAGCACCGGAATAACCTTCCGATGCTCTTCCTATCACTGCAGGAAAAGGGACTTGAACCCTCATGAGCGCAATGCTCACACGGACCTGAACCGTGCGCGTCTGCCAATTCCGCCATTCCTGCATGCGTGCGGGAGATGGGACTTGAACCCACACGTCTATACGGACACAAGATCCTTAGTCTTGCCTGTCTGCCAATTCCAGCACTCCCGCATTTACGTGCCGCAAGTAGTATACTATCACCTTTCACTCTGGAAGTCAATACCTCGTTTGAAAAAAATCGACGTTTTTTTCAAAATATGGCAGATCGGCAGCAATACGGAATCAGTCCCGGTACACCAATGCATATGCCGCCGTACAGTCTGTCTCAAACTGTACTTTGTTTCCTCTCTCATACAGATTCTCCAGAACCGCCGGCTGGCCTTTGTAAACCCGCAGCATCCGAAACTGTCTGCCCGGTTTCTGGTATTCCGCGGGAATATCAAACAAAAGCTGTACCGTATGATCCAGTTTTTCCAGCGGCTTTCCCGCATGCGCAAAGGAAATATTATACATCCCGATATAGCTGTCCTCACCCCGGACACTGTCAAACGCCTCGCGGCACTGTCTGCCCTGCACGACCTGACCGGTTGTGATGCTGACCGCATCCATCTTATAGCCGGGCGCAAACACACAGGCGCTGTTTGACCAGTTTACCCGCGGGACATCATCATCGTCATTGTCGTCGCGTTTTACAAAATGCGCCACCACCGTATGATCATATGCGCCCGGGCAAAATGTATAATATGCACTCTTCGTCACGATCACACCGTTATCCGTAAAATAGGCGAACGAATATCCGCTGTTCGGGGAAGCCGACACCGCAATGCTGTCGTAGTCCGCGGCGTAGACGCTGTTTTGAAACGTTACGCCATTGCACAGAGCAGACACACTTCCCATCGTATAATCTTCGGTATATGCCACAACCGCTCTGGAATCCGCCCCGATCTCTTCCGCCCTGACCACGCCTGCACACCCCAAAGAAAGAACCGCTGCACAAAGCAGCCCCCAAACCTTCCGCATCCGCCCGTTTTTCATCGCCGTCCCCTTTCCCTTCTGTCAACCTCTGGCCCCTGTTTTCAGTATCCCATATTTTTACAAGACAGGCAAGGGTTTTCAAAGCGGAAAAGCACGACAGTGCAATATGCTTCCGAAAGAGGCGTACATCCCGTCGATGCACCGGGCTGCGGGCATAAGCGGTTCTAAGCGTTGCGGCAACAGATGCAGGCAAGTGTGCAATCGGCCTCTATGCGCCGTCCGGGCGCAAGTCGGCCTTTTCCGGACGTCCGTGTCCGGAAATTGCAGGCTGTGACGCACCGCCAAGAACCGCTAATACCCTGCGCAAGGCACACCGACGGGATGTACGCCTCTGTCGGAACGCCATGATCCTGTCACGGCTTTTCCGTTTCTGTCCTGTTCAATCTGTAAATGTTCACAGTCTGTTCACTTATGCGTTTGTCGTGTCCGCCAAAATGAAATGGCTTGCAACCCCTTCCCCAACGTGTTAGGATAACCTTACGGGTAATTTCCGTCCCGGAAAGGAGTACAGTGATACCATGAGTTACATCCGGCACAAAGCTGAGGAATCCCTCGAGGATTACCTTGAAACAATACTGATTCTGAGCAGGCGTCTCCCCGCCGTGCGCTCCGTCGATGTAGCGACTGCGATGGATTTTTCGAAGCCCAGCGTGAGCGTCGCCGTGAAAAACCTGAAAAGCCGCGGATACATCACCGTTTCGGAGGACGGTTATCTCCATCTGACAGACGAAGGGAGAACGATCGCAGAAAGCGTCTACGAGCGTCACACCCTGCTGACAGACTGGCTGGTTCATCTTGGCGTCGACCCCGAAACTGCGGCGAGCGACGCCTGCAAAATGGAACATGACATCACCCCGGAAAGTTATGAAGCAATGAAACAATGCATCCTGTCCGTTTTGGGGCGGGACTGAAATGTTGATTTTATGGCGCCCGGCTCCGCATGCCAGACGCCATTTTTTGTTCTTACTCTCCCGGATGGCAGGCGTCACGCATGGTACAGCCTGCACACCCACAGCCACAGGATGATTTCCCCTTTCTCTTACCGCGTATCATACCGGCAATAACAGCCGCTACCACGATCATCAGAATCATACTGATCATAATTGTCGCCATATTTTCCATAATCCATGTAAGCATTGATACCCTCCTGTCGCACCATGTTTTCCGGCCCGTCCACTACAATCTTACCATTTTCGGCCTCATGTTTGTCGTCAGCTTCGTCGCCTCTCTATACGGCCGAAACAGCATATAAATCATGCCGCCAAGGATAACAGCGGCTGCAAGCAGACCGATAGCATTCCGATTTCCCGCAAATGCCGAGCCGATCTGGTAAACCATCAGCGCCGCCGCATAAGCCAGCCCGCACTGATAAGCGATCGCAAACCACGTCCATTTCACATTGTTCATCTCCCGTCTGATCGCGCCGATCGCCGCAAAGCAGGGTGCACACAGAAGGTTAAACACAAGGAAAGAATATCCCGCAGCCTGACTAAAGTTTGCGCCGATCTCAGTCCATCCGCCGGGATAGAGAATCCCCATTGTACCGACAATATTTTCCTTCGCCACAAGCCCTGTGATGGAAGCCACCGCCGCCTGCCAGTTCCCCCAGCCGAGCGGCGTGAAAATCCATGCAATCGCACCGCCGACCGCCGCGAGGAGCGACCGGTCCATCTCCTCCTCGGCAAGCATCCGAAATCCCTCCGAAGTAAATCCAAAATAAGTCATAAACCAGATCACAATGGTCGAGAGCAGGATAATGGTACCCGCCTTCCGGATAAAGGACCATCCGCGTTCCCACATGGAGCGCAGGACATTGCCCGCCGTAGGCATATGATAAGCCGGAAGTTCCATCACAAAGGGAGCCGGGTCGCCGGAAAACATTTTTGTCTTCTTTAGCATGATACCGGAAATCATAATCGCCGCCATACCAACGAAATACGCGCTTGTCGCCACCCACGCGGAGCCGCCAAAAACCGCTCCGGCTACCATGGAAATAAACGGGACCTTCGCTCCGCAGGGGATAAAGGTGGTCGTCATAATCGTCATCCGGCGGTCGCGCTCATTCTCAATCGTCCTCGATGCCATAATGCCCGGAATGCCGCAGCCGGTACCGATGAGCATCGGAATAAACGATTTGCCGGACAGTCCGAACTTGCGGAAAATGCGGTCGAGAACAAAGGCGATACGCGCCATATAACCACATGCCTCCAAAAAGGCGAGAAGCAGAAACAGGACAAGCATCTGCGGCACAAATCCAAGCACCGCTCCCACGCCGGCCACAATGCCGTCGTTGATAAGCCCCGCCTGCCAATCCGCCGCGCCTGCCGCCGCAAGCGCATCGCCCACCAGTACCGGGATACCCGGAACCCACACGCCGTAATCTGCCGGGTCAGGCGCGCCGTCGTATTGTCCCATCACCGCAACCGCGGCCTCGTAATCGGCAAGAGACGCCGTTTCCACCGTCACTTCCAGCGTTTCATCATCTGTCGCCTCATAAGGGAAGCCGCCTGTGGGAACGGCACCGTTTTCTTCCACATAAGCGTCGTAACCGTCCACGATCAGCGCCGCATCACCGTATTCCCCGGAGGCCTCCCCATAAGCGGAAGATCCGATGCCAAACAGATGCCATCCCTCGCCGAACAGTCCGTCGTTTGCCCAGTCCGTGGCGAAGGCGCCTACCGTCACCATGGATATATAATACACAAGAAACATGACGGCGGCAAAAATCGGAAGCCCCAGAAAACGATTTGTAACAATCCTGTCAATGTTATCGGAACCGGTCAGCCTTCCCGCGGACTTTTTCTTTAAACACCCTTTGATGATACTTCCAATATAAATATACCTCTCGTTTGTGATAATGGATTCCGCATCGTCATCCATTTCCTCCTCGGCCGCCCGAATGTCCGTTTCAATATGGGAGAGGACATCCGCACCCGGCTTCAACTGTTCCAAAACCCTGTCGTCCCGCTCAAACAGCTTGATGGCATACCACCGCTGCTGTTCCTCCGGCAGCCCATGTACGGCCGCCTCCTCGATATGGGCAAGGGCGTGCTCCACCGTGCCCGAAAAGGTGTGCATGGGAACGGTCTTTCCGTTCTTTGCCGCGTCGATTGCGGCTTCCGCAACCTCCATAATACCGTTTCCCTTCAGAGCGGAAATCTCCGCCACTTTGCAGCCCAATGCCCTCGACAGCTCCCCGGTATTGATCTTATCGCCGTTTTTCTCCACCACATCCATCATGTTAATGGCAACAACCACCGGAATGCCAAGTTCCGTGAGCTGTGTTGTCAGATATAAGTTTCTCTCTAAGTTTGTACCGTCAACAATATTCAGAATCGCATCGGGACGCTCGCCGATCAGATAGTTTCTCGCCACCACTTCCTCCAGTGTATAGGGGGAAAGGGAATAAATACCGGGAAGGTCGGTGATCGTCACACCGTCGTGTTTCTTTAACTTTCCTTCCTTCTTCTCCACCGTTACGCCCGGCCAGTTTCCGACAAATTGGTTGGAACCGGTCAGGGCGTTTTCCCGCAGTTCGGGTTGCCCGCAAGGGCAATTCGCACATTCATCGTTTTCCTTCTCCTTTTTATTAGTTATACCTAACTGTTCGTTTGAAAAGAAAGGGGATTGCATCCCCCTGCGCAGACATCCTTTCCGCCTTATGCACGTTCTACTTCAATCATCCCCGCATCTGCTTTCCTGATGGAAAGTTCATAGCCGCGGACGGTCACTTCAATCGGATCGCCCAGAGGCGCCACCTTGCGGATTTGCACATCCACGCCCTTTGTCAGTCCCATATCCATAATCCGGCGCTTGACCGCGCCCTCTCCGTGCAGTTTTACAACCCGCACGGTATCACCGACTTTCGTCTCTTTCAATGTTCTCATTCCTTTCTCCCTCCTCATTTCCAAATGGTTTGCTCAGACCATAATTTTCTGCGCCATCTCTTTGCTGACCGCGATACGGGAATTTTTCACATTCACGATAACATTGCCTCCGATGGCGTTTATCACCGTGACCGCCCCTCCCACAACAAAACCGAGATTTTCCAAATGTGTTTTTACTTCCCGCTTTCCCCCGATTTTCCTGATCATATTTTCCTCACCTGCTTCTGCCAGTGTCAGCGGCATCATATATTCACCTTCTTTGCAATATATTAGTTTTGACTAACCCTCCGTGTGAAATAGTGGTTAGCATATGCTAACCATGTATATCATATGACACTGTACGGCTTTTGTCAATGCTATTTTGTTACCCAACAGCAGGTTCATCATATTAGCCAAAAGTTAGCATATACTAACTTATGATTTTGTGCATAATATCCGTTTCCCGTCAGACTGTATCACTGCGTCGGATACCCTCCCTGTTACGCCCGGCTATGTCGCTCACACCGGCAATACCCGCCGGAAAAACGCAAACGCATTCTCCCCGAGCAGTTTACCGACCTGCAAAGGTTCCATTCCGCCTTCCAGCAGCGCGGCCGTCAAAAGGGGCAGCTCCCCATGCCCGGACAGACCGTCGTCGCCCTGTCCGTAATCGTCATCCAGTTCCCGCCGCGCCAGTTCATACCGATGACACAGATCCAGCCCCAGACAGACATGATCTTCCCCCGCTTGCCTGCACAGATACAGAAGGTGCCGCCGCATTTGCTCCAGCCGTCCGCCGCCCCGACAGGCGCCGGTCAGCAGATCACAGGCATTGAGCCCAATCAAACCGCCCCGGTCAGCCAGAAGGGCAATTTGTCCATCCGTCAGATTCCGATAATGGAAATATACTTCCCGCGCGTTGGAATGCGTCGCCAACATAGGAATATCCGCCTCCGTCAACACCGTCTCAATGCCTTCGTCGTTCAGATGACTGATGTCCAGAAACATATGCAATTCTTCCATTTTATGCAGAATGCGTACCCCCTCCTGTGTCAGGCCGCCTCGCACCGCCCGCTGCTCCGAGGCCCGGCAGCAGCCGCTGGCCAGAAGATTGCATCTGCTCCAGGTGAGGGAAGCGCCTGTCACCCCAAGCTCCGAACAAAGTGTCAGCAGCTCCGTGTCCGCTCCCAGAAAATCAAGCCCCTCCAGATACAGAAGAATTCCCACACAGCGCCCCGCATATGCGCGCTCCAGTTCCTCCCGGTCCCGTATCAGGCATACCTTTCCCTCCAGTTCTCCCAGTTCCTCCCGCAGCGCGGCAATCTGCAGCAGCGCATTGCGCAGGCCGCTCCCCGGCAGGCAGCAATCCTCCACAAAGACGGAGGCCCCGATCAGACGAATGCCCGCTTCCAGCCAGACCGGAAGGTAATGGCGTGCGATCACATGCATTTCCCCCTGCGCATGACGGAACAACAGTTCTCCCGGCAGATCCAGATGCAGATCCGCCACCGGCGTCTCCTCATGCAGTCTGCAGGCGCTTTCCCAGTTTTGCAGTGAAATCCTCAAACAATCAATTCCCCGATTCCCAATCTCTCTTAATTCTATTGCAAATGCGGCCCTTCTATTCCTTTCTCTGAATCCGCCGTCTGAAAAGACTTTATTGCTGTCCCATGCGCCGCATCCCGTCCGCGCCGCATATGCGCCGCTGCCACCGCTTTGCCCGCCGCAAGAAACGCTCCGGCAATCCGCCACAGTTCTCTCCGCGTCTCACGGTCCGTGCCATGCAGTGCCGACGCCATCCGCTTCGCCGCAGTCTTCCAGTTGCCGGAAAAATCAAGAAGTGTCTCCGCCTCCGAAGCCTCGACAATGGCAAAGAGATAATCGACAAAATCCGCCCGCTCCGCTTCCGGTATGGAAATAATCCATCGATTCAGCACTTCCATTGCCGCCTTCCTGCTCTTATATACGTCGTTCGCCTCCACAAACTTCCCGTCTCTAATGAGCCAGGAAAACGGATTGTGCTGCAGTACGCCGATCACATTGCTCTCCACCACCATATAGTCGTCCGTGTCCTCCAGCAGCATCCCGATCAGAGAAGAATGGGGAATAATCTTATGAACGCGCCCTTCGATCATCCGCCATATATCGGCATTCCGCAAGCGCGGCAGAAAACCCGGGCCGTCCAGATTATAGATGCCGCGAATTCGTTCCCGTACCGATTCGGTGCAATGCATGGCCGCATACACCGCCAGATTTCCGCCCTTTGAATGCCCGCCCAGAATCAGCCTTCCCCGCCATCGCCCGGCTGCCGCCTCTACGTAGGAAACACTCAATTCCTGGCTGCGCACCGGTATTTTGCACGCCATATAAAAATCTTCCTTCCATCCGACAAGCGTTTCATCCGTCCCCCGAAACGCAAGATAAACCGAATCGTCCTCCAGAAAACAGGTTACGGCAAAAAACTGTAACTGCTCCTGCTGGTCAATCCGGTTTACACAATCATGGATCTTCATTGTCTGGAAACGCCTGCTCCTTCGCATGGCGTCAAACAGCGCGGCGTTATCCGCCGCAAATCGGCCGTCCGCAAAGATCGCTTCCCTTTCCTTTTTATGCGCAATTTCACCGATCGTAACGCCCGGCCGTTCTTCCCCGGGCCCCGGGACGACGCCCTCCAGCTTCAGATAAGCAAACTGGGCGATCACAAGGCTGTCCGCGTCGGAAAACGGCCGCTCCAGAAACGAATACCCGCCGTATTCCGCCACATAATCAACAATATTCCCCATACCGCTCCTTATAGTTTCGCCTGAATATGCCCGATTCGCCTGAGAACGACGGAAATGCTCCCGTCTGCCTCCGTGATAAATTCCACCCGGCCCCTGTCCTTATACTGGTCCATGGGAATCTTCAGTTCGATTCCCGTATCCGTCAGCAAATGCTGCGTCTGATACTTTTTCACAGTCGTGTCGCTTCTCGGCTGCACTTCCTCCCGGACCATATCATACTGTTCCATTTTTTCCTGAAACTTTTCCCGCTGCTCAGGCTTACCTGCAAAAATTTTTTCTGCGAGCTCTTCCACCACAAAACCGCCCCGTTCGGCGATTTCTTCCTGAATAATGCTTTTGGCCCGCATATGTTCCTCATACTGCTCGTATTCTTCGTAGTTTTCCTTCTGAATATTCGCAACGGTCCTGGAAACAATTTCCAGTTTCGCCCTGTGAGACAGATGACTGCTGCATTTCAGAAACAGCCAGGAAAAATAATCGGTCTTCTCTCCGTTAATCTCATATTTTTTCTCAACCAGCCGCACGGCAAACGTCTGCATATTGATCACTGCCGCCTCCTGAAGACGCTGCGACTGCGCGGGCAGCGTCGCCTTATACCGGATGATCTCGTTCAGATTGCCGTCGTCGGACGGACGGGTACGATGGGTATAGGAGTCTTTAAAATTCATTTTCAGCAGCGCCAGATATTCCTCATCGCCCGCGCGAAACCGCACCACTGCCAGATCGGCGGGCGGTATGTCGATATTGCCGTTCATAATCTCATAGAGCAGCTCCGCAATCTCCCTGCTCACCTTTACGAAATCATCCTCCGCATATGCCGCCAGCATCCGGTATACCTCCGACTGTTCCGTATGAAACGTGCAATCCCTGCTGTCATCCCCGTCCAGCACCCGAAAAATATGATCCCGCAAAAAATCGGCGAAATCCGAGCCGAAC
>CATLGN010000008.1 GCA_949935685.1 uncultured Lachnospiraceae bacterium
CTGATCCCGGTTACGGTAATAAAGATGTTTTCTTCTTCGGCCGCGACCGGACTCGTGCTTGACATATTCCGGGAGTTTGGAACCGATTCCCGTATCGGACTGATTACTTCCATTATGATGAGCTGTACGGAGACGGTGTTTTATACGATGTCGGTTTATTTTATGGCCGCAAAAGTGACAAAGACGCGCTTTACACTGGCAGGGGCGCTGGTCAGCACGCTGGCGGGAATTGTGGCGAGCGTGGTGATTGCGGCGGGGATGGGGGGATAAGGGAGACGGGTAACAGTTCAGGCCAGGACTTCGCGCTTGCCGCAGAGTCCGTGAGAATGTGTAAAGGTTGAGAAGAATCCGCTCTCTTTGCCAAAGGCAAACTTGACAAACGGGAAAATGCAGGGTAAGATTACCCGTAGAAAAGACAAAGAGGTCAGGACAAACGGATGTCCGGCCTTTTTATTATGTCCGGAATTTGCAAAAAGTCCTTGCACCCTTTCCCCGCTTGCGGTAAACTGAGAATGTCGGGGAAAAGACAAATGTCTTTTCTGTGCGGACAAAATGGAACGGCAGTTTGTAAAACGGCCAGAAATCAGGAGGATGGATTATGAAAAGAAACGTGTTGGCAGTATTATTGACCGCGGTCATGACGGCGGCGATGCTGGCGGGGTGCGGAAGCGGCTCAGGCGCGGCGTCGGGCGGAAGCGGTGACGGTGGAGAGGTAATCAAAATCGGCGTATTTGAGCCGCTTACCGGTGAAAACGGCGGCGGCGGTTCGCAGGAAGCGGACGGCATTAAATATGCAAATCAGGTATATCCCGAAGTGCTTGGCAAAAAGGTGGAACTTGTTATCGTGGATAATAAATCCGATAAGGGGGAAGCGACAACGGCGGCGACCCGTCTGGTGGAACAGGAAGGCGTGGTGGCGGTAATCGGTTCGTACGGTTCCGGCGTATCAATTGCGGCAGGCGATATTTTTAAAAATGCAAAGGTTCCGGCTATGGGGGCGTCCTGTACGAATCCGATGGTAACGGAGGGCAACGATTATTATTTCCGTACCTGCTTCCTGGACCCGTTTCAGGGAACGGTTATGGCAAACTATTGTACACAGCAGGGATTTACAAAGGCGGCGATCGTATATCAGAACGGCGACGACTATTCCACGGGGCTTGCGAACTTTTTCAAGGCTTCCTTTGAAGGGGCAGGCGGCTCTGTTGTTTCGGAAGGCGTCATTCAGACAAACGATTCCGACTATAATTCGATTCTGACAAACATCAAAGCAAGCGATGCCGAGGTTATTTTCGCGCCGTCTTCAATCACAGTGGCAGGCGCGTTTATCAAGCAGGCGCGGGCGCTTGGAATCGACGCGCTGATCTGCGCCGGTGACACATGGGAGAACGAGGCCATTATCGACGTGGCCGGCGAGGCGGCGGAAGGCGTAGTCCTTTCCACATTTTATGATGAAAACGATGCCAGCGCTTCCGAGGAGGCAAAGAAGTTTGTGCCGGGCTTTAAGGAATATCTGGGCGGCGATGCCATTATCCCGGCAGTTTCCGCACTTGGTTATGACGCATACTGCGTTGTGCTGGATGCGATCGAACGGGCGGGCTCTACGGACGGCGAAGCGGTTCGCCAGGCGCTGGCCGATACGAGCGAGTTTGTCGGCGTGACAGGCGCGATCACATTTGACGAGAATGGCGACGCGCAGAAAAACGTTGCGATCGTGAAAACTGTGGAAGGCGGTAAGTTCAAATATCTGGATACGGTAGTCGTAGGCGAATAAATATGATATATGCAAGATGGGAAAGGCCGGAATGCTGGCCTTTCTCATTTTGGACATTATGTTTCGTGTACATCCGCCAGATGCCCGTCCGGCGGCTGGGCGGCGGCAGTGATTACGGGTCTCTGGCGGATGGCGCGAAGGAAGACGGAGGAAAACAGTATGAGTATGGATATTTTTCTGCAGCACTTGCTGAACGGGATTTCCGTCGGCAGTCTGTATGCGCTGATCGCCATCGGCTATACTATGGTTTACGGAATATTGCTTTTGATTAATTTTGCGCACGGCGATATTTTTATGATGGCGTCTTATTTTATGATCTTTGCAGTGGTGGACTTCGGTCTGCCGGTATGGATTTCCCTGCCGATGATTATTGTGCTGACTGTGATTCTGGGGATGCTTCTGGAACGCAGCGCGTACAAGCCGCTGCGGAACGCGCCCCGGATGTCGATTATGATCTCGGCGATCGGCGCCTCTTATCTGCTGGAAAATCTGGCGGTCTATCTGTTTTCCGGCGTGCCGAAAGGGTATCCCGACATTCCCTGGCTGACAAAAGTGATCAATGTGGGAACCATATCGTTTCAGACCGTTACGGTGATTGCCCCGGTGCTGGTGATCGTGATTCTCGGGGCATTGATGGCGCTGGTCAATCATACCAGGACGGGTATGGCCATGCGGGCGGTATCCAAAGATTTCGAGACGGCGAGACTGATGGGGGTCAGAATTGACAGGGTGATTGCCGTGACGTTTGCGATCGGCTCGGGATTGGCGGCGGTCGGTTCGGTATTGTGGGGCGCGAAATATTCTTCCGTATATCCGCTGATGGGCGTTATGCCGGGATTGAAATGCTTTGTTGCAGCCGTGTTCGGCGGCATTGGCAATATACCGGGAGCCGTGCTCGGCGGCATCGTGCTCGGACTGGGGGAAACGCTGCTGGTGGCATTTTTCCCGGGGCTGACCGGTTATCGGGATGCCTTTGCATTTGTCGTATTGATTGTGATGCTCCTTGTAAGGCCGAATGGTCTGCTGGGAGAGAAAGAAGCGGATAAGGTGTGATGATATGAGTAAAAAGACAAAAAACATATGTACGGGTATCGCCATTTTGCTGGCCATTGTTTTGATCACGCTGTTTGATCGCGACGTAATCGGAAACGCGTATGTGAAACGTGTGCTGAATCTGGCGGCAATCTATGCGATTATCAGCGTATCCATGAATCTGGTCAATGGTTTTACCGGTCTGTTTTCTCTGGGACAGGCGGGCTTTATGGCGATCGGTGCGTTCAGTGTGGCGATCTTTACGGTCCCGGCGGAATACATAAATTCGATTTTTTATCTGGAACCGATGGCGCCCTGGCTGGCGGCAATCCGCCTTCCCTTTGTGGCTGCGCTTTTGGTGGGCGGGCTGATCGCCGCGGGCCTTTCCCTGTTGATCGGTTATCCGGTGCTGCGGCTGAAAAGCGATTATCTGGCGATTGCGACGCTCGGATTTTCGGAAATCATCCGCATTGTATTTACGCAGATGCAGACCATTACAAACGGCGCGCTCGGTATCAACCGGATTCCGGGGATTACGACAATGTGGGTGCCGTTTGGCGCGGCTGCGATCTGTATCGGCATTATGGTTTTGCTGATTCATTCCTCTTATGGCAGGGCGTTCCAGGCAATTCGTGAGGATGATATTGCGGCGGAGGCGATGGGCATTAACTTGAGCGCCCACAAAAACCTTGCCTTTGCGGTCAGTTCTTTTTTTACGGCAATCGGCGGCGGCCTGTATGCGGCGCTTCTGACAAGCGTAGATCCGAAACAGTTTTACTTTACGATGACCTATAATTTTCTTTTGATAATCGTTCTCGGCGGTATGGGAAGCGTTACCGGCACGGTGATCGCCTCGTTCATCATTACGGGCGGTCTGGAATGGCTGCGCTTTTTCGACGAGCCGCTGACCGTTATGGGCGTTACGATACCGCTGTTCCGCTCGGGACTGCGTATGGTTGTGTTTTCCATTCTGCTGATGCTGCTTGTGCTTTTCTACAGTAAGGGATTGATGGGACAGAAAGAATTTTCCTGGGACGGCATGTATGCATGGTGTAAAAAGATAAAGGGCAGACTGTCAGGGCTCTCGAAAAAGAAAGGAGGCGCATAATATGGGGACACAGGTATTGTCGGTCAGCGATATAACGATGCAGTTTGGCGGTGTGGTTGCGGTAAATAATCTCTCCCTCCATGTCGATGAAGGGGAGATTGTCGCTCTGATCGGTCCCAACGGGGCGGGAAAGACAACCGCGTTTAATGTGATTACCGGTGTGTATGCGCCGACAAACGGACAGGTACTGTTTCAGGAACATTTGATTTCCGCCAACTATCCGCGTGGAAAAATGAAAAAGAAGTATCTGGGTGAGGCGGACACGGCAGATAAATATCATGTGGCCAAGTCGATCACACCGGATAAAATCACAAAACTCGGCGTAGCCAGAACCTTTCAGAATATCCGGCTGTTTAAGAATCTGACGGTATTTGACAATGTTTTGATCGCGAAGCATATGCGCTCCAGAGCGAATTTTCTCTCAGCGACTTTCCGCCTGAACCATAAGGAAGAGAAGCAGAACCGGGAGGAGACGATGAAGTTGCTGGAAATACTTGACCTGGCGGATGTGAAAGATGAGATTGCCAGTTCGCTGCCTTACGGGAAACAGCGGCATCTGGAGATTGCGCGCGCCCTTGCCACGCAGCCGGAACTGCTGCTGCTCGATGAGCCGGCGGCGGGCATGAATCCGCAGGAAACCGATGAACTGACGGCCTTCATCAGAAAGATCAAAGATGATTTCCGGCTGACGGTGTTTATGATCGAGCATCATATGGATCTCGTTATGGAAATCTCCGACCGAATCTATGTGTTGGATTTTGGGAAACTGATTGCGGAAGGGACGCCCGGGGAAATACAGAATGATCAGCGCGTGATTGACGCGTATTTGGGGGTGCAGAAGGATGCGTAGTGAAAATATTCTGGAGATTTCCGGTCTGTCCGTCTCTTACGGCGGCATCCGGGCGGTAAAGGAGATCAGTTTCGGCGTGCCGAAAGGAAAGGTTGTGACATTGATCGGTGCGAACGGGGCGGGAAAAAGTTCTACCCTGCGCGCCATTGTGGGACTGGAAAAGCCCGCGGGCGGCAGCATCCTTTTTAACGGTGTGGAACTGTCGGGGCTTTCCACGGATGCGATCGTGGAAAAGGGAATCACACTTGTGCCGGAGGGGAGACGGGTATTCCCGAATCTTTCCGTACTGGAAAATCTGAAAATTGGCGCCTATATGCGCAAAGACGATCTGACAGCGGATATTGCATGGGTGTACGGCCTGTTTCCGCGCCTGAAAGAGCGTTCCTGGCAGAAAGCGGGTACGCTGTCCGGCGGCGAACAGCAGATGCTGGCGATTGGGCGGGCGTTGATGAGCAAGCCGGCCGTTATTATGATGGATGAGCCTTCTCTTGGGCTGGCGCCGATTATCGTGCAGGGCGTCTTTGACATTATCCGGGAGATCAACCGACAGGGCGTTACGATTCTGCTTGTGGAGCAGAATGCGAATATGGCGCTGAAAGCCGCCGATCTGGCTTGCGTGATGGAAACCGGAACGATTACAATGCGCGGAAGCGGAGCGGAACTTCTGGAAAACGATGAAATCCGGGCGGCTTATCTGGGAAAGGCCAGAAAATAAAACTGCGGTAAATGACAAAGGACAAATCAGACGAGGACAAATTATGATAGAAGCGGGTATGCTGGCGCTGCTTGCAGTGATAACAATGGGAGGCATATGGATCTGGATGCGGCGCAGACATCGCAGAGCGCTTCCCATGGATGATATGGAGGGACATGAATTTGAACAGTTCTGTGCCGGCGTATTGGAGGAGAACGGATTTCTGGAAGTGGAAGTGACGCGGGGAAGCGGCGATTATGGCGTGGATATACTGGCGGAAAAAGACGGCGTTACCTATGCCGTCCAGTGCAAACGCTATACCGGCCCGGTCGGGGTGGCTGCAGTGCAGCAAGCGTATGCCGGACGGGATTATTATGACAGGATGGTAGGCGCTGTGCTGACAAATCAGTACTTTACCGCGCCTGCCGTAGAGGCTGCGAAAAAATTAAAGATCCTTTTGTGGGACCGGGGTTATCTGGAGGAGATGATCGGCGCGGAAAAAGGAATACCGGATTGAAAAAGGGTATTGGTATCGGAAGAAAAAGTGTGATATACTTTGACTGTCAAACAAAAAGAAAGGGTACGGACGAAAGTGGATATTAACGCTGCTTTAAACGAGGTATTCGTCAAAGTATTTAAAAATATCACCGGAATCGAGGAGCGGGCAATCCGGACGGGAGAGTATCACAGTGCGACGGCAAATGACATGCATGTCATAGAGGCCATCGGCATGGGAAAACCGAAAAACATGTCTTCCGTCGCCAAATCTCTGTCGGTGACAACGGGCACGCTGACCATTTCGGTGAACAGTCTTGTCAAAAAAGGATTTGTGGAACGGACGAGAAGCGAACAGGACCGGCGGGTTGTGCTCGTATCGCTGACGGAAAAGGGAAAGCAGGTTTACCGCAGGCACCGGCGGTTTCACGAAGAACTGGTGGAAAGTATTGTAAACAGGCTGGATGACGACGAAAAGATCCTGCTGGAGAAGGTGCTTTCCAATCTGAATCAGTATTTTAAGGAGATGCAGAAATGAGCGGAGAGGAAAAAAAGACGCAGAAGACGACAACCGACATAACCTTTGAAAATACAACCTGCCATGTTCCCCGCAATGTCAGAACGCAGGAAATCGATCGGGAAGTGTCTTCCTGGGAGTTTGTGAGAGCGTGCATTCTGGATATGTTTGCGGATGAGGATGAATTTGTGACGCTGACGATCGCGGAGATTCAGTATGGCATCCGTTTTGTACAGGCATGCCGGGGAGCCGACGGGATCATTGTCGAACTGGGAATGGAGAAAGAAAACCATACGAATCTGGTGGAGAAGACATGTACGGAGGAAGAATGCCTGGAGATTTTCCGGGAATTTTATGATTCCACTTATGTGCGGGATGTGGAGCAGTATCATCCGGTGGAATTTTTCACGTAGCGTTTTGCCCGCAGCGGAAAGGAGACTGTATGCAGACGATTATTATTGTGTTAAACCCGGGAAAACTCGATAATCCCGATCTTGATTTGCGTTATCGCATTCCCGATCGCATCGAAAAAGTTTCGCAGGGAGCGGTGTGCGACAACGGTTATGATTATATTGATGCAGAGGAAGGACAGCCCGGGCCGCTTTTGGGTATCTGGCTGGAAACCGAAGCGGCGGCGGAGAACTGGCCCGTGGTTGCCGAACTGTTTCGCAAAGAACGGTTTCTGGGAAACGATCTGTCGCGCGCAGCGCAAATTTATATATCCGGGAATGATACGGACGAGATTGCAAACTGCAGGATGGTTTATCCGCAGGAGGGATAATCCTGCGGTTGACGGAATGGGAAACGGATATTGACCGAGGCTGACATTATGGCTGATTTTCATGCATTTTTCTTTCGGTTTCTTTGTACGACGGAACATTTAAATGCTTTGTACATTGCGGGTGACAGTTCAGGAGAGTCTTCATCAAATATGATCGGCTGCTTTTGGGCATCTGCTATCTCCTGCAACTGTTCACTTGTAGGTTTCTGATTTTTATCAATAATGAATGTCTTGGTCATAATACAATCTCCTTTCGGTTTCCGATGCCAGTCTGGCGGAAATCAATCTGATGTTTTCTGTCCTTTCTGTAAATACGACAAACAGCACATCGCCGACACAGCCTATTGCTATATACCGGTCTTCTTCTATACTATGCTCAAAATCGTACATTTCTATATAATTTTCATCTTCAAATACATAGGCGGCTGTTTCAAATGAGATTCCGTGTGTTTTTTTCTTCATCCCATTCAAATACCAAAGATATTACCCCTTTCGGTTTTTGTTATTATAACACATAATCCTGCATTTTTCTATTCTGTTTCTTTGATTCTTACGGCAAACGAGGCGTTCACCGCGCCTTGATTCCAAGTTCTTCCCACAGTACGTCGAACGGGCAGGGCCCCGTCTCCAGTATCGTTTGATGGAACCGCATATCACTGTAATCTTCATCCCAGGTTTCTTTAGCCGCTTCTTTTAACAGTTCGAATTCCAGAAATCCCACATAATATTTCGGATAGTTGACCGGTTCTTCGACTATGTAATCATAAATGTTCCGCGTTATCTGCGGCTCGGTAATGCCGAATTTGGACAGCGCCTGATGCACGCTCTCATAGTCGGCGCCGTTATAATGAATCTCAATATCCATCAGTGCATACAGGCAGAGTTGAATGCTGCGGTTATGCTTCATGGCGTCGATAAAGAGCAGGGAATCATCGGAAATGTGACCGTTATCGGTATTTGCCGCCATATATTCTTTTGCATAATCATAGGAGAGCATTTCCACGTAAAGCGCCCATCCTTCTGTGTAGCCGCCATAGTGCAGAAGATTGCGGGCCGGATTGGTGTGGTTATTTTGCTGACAGAGCTGATAATAGACAGTCTGATAGAGGTGTCCGGGATAACCTTCGTGCGCCAGTGTGGTATAGAGTTCCAGACCATCGGGGGTATCTTTTTCATTGATATAGATGGCGTTTTCGGTAATATCATCGATGGGCGGCGTCAGATAGAAGGCGGGCGCACAGTAGTCTGCCAGATTTTCGGATACTTTTTTAACCGTACAGGAAGGGGGTGCATCCGTTTCGGGCATTGCGGGAAAATCCGCCTCCATACGGGTCTGCAGGTCATGCAGGCAGACGGAAGGCGATTCTCTGGGAAATTCTTCTTCCGGTGTGATCAGCGTCAGGTCGGGAGCCTGCTGCATAATATGGGCGAGGGCGTGCGTGTCCTCCTGCAGCCGGGCGGTCAGAAGCGCCTCGACTTCCGGAAGGGAACGGCTGCAGCCGGTTGTCTGTGCAAAGAGAAGGGCATAGTATTCTCTGCCCCGGGGAAATTGTGCCAGTCCGCCCGGGTTGGTTCCGCTGCCCTTGAGAAGGAGAATCTCGTCTCCAAGCCGTTCATAGGCGGGCAGTACGTAGTCGAGCAGGACGGCATGATTTTGCTGCAGATAGGCTTCCTTTTCGGCGGCAGTTATCTGACCATGCCGCACCAGATTGTGCAGACGCTGCGCAAATGTGGTGTTCAGAAAATGGATACCGTTGATCAGTTGCTCGGCATTGAGAATTTCATAACATTGTTCAATGACTTTATCGGCAGCGCTGTCTGACATAAACAGGCCGGCGGCGGCTTTTTCCTTTTCATAGTCGGCAATGCCTTCCAGATAGGCCGGAATCTGTGTCAGGAGCGTGAGATAATTGTCAACGTCCTGCTTGCTGCGGAATGTGTATTCTGCCAGCAGGATCGGCAGACTGGACTGAATACCGGAGCCGGGCGAGAGCGGTTCGGCGTAAAAGGGAAAGGCGGCTTCCATACGGCTGTCTTCGAGCTGTCGTGTGAGAAGCGAGAGGAGCAGCCGGGAATCTTTTCTGAAAAAGAGAGGACAGATGGCGTGCGCCTTTTTGCAGTATTGTTCCAGTTGAATCTGTGCCTGTTCCTGCTCTTTTGGAGAATATGGCGCGAGACATACGGTGTCGTCGGCAATGCCGTAGGCGTCGGGCCAGGCAAGGATATAATGCATACTCAGCGTATCGCTCTCCATTTCCTGACGAAACAGGGTGTCTGTGAAATAATGGAACTGAACGGCCTGCCAGCCTGCAAATGCGGAGACGGAGAGGACGGCGGCCAGAAAAAGGGCCAGAACCCGGGAGGAACGCCGGGATTGGAAAAATCGTTTCAGGTGTTGTTTCATACGTGATTTGCCTTATTGGTCTTTGCCAATATATATGAAAAAAGAAAAAGCATTAGCACATTGACGGAAGTGAAAATTTGTTGGAAAATGAAAGGACAAAGCGCGGGGAGGAAAAAACAGTGACGGAGACAGGAAGGGCAGTCGGTGTAAAGTATCCTTTGAAAATGAAAATCGTATTTCTGGTCATGGTTGCGATTGTGCCGCTTCTTGGCATTGCGATCTATCTGATCGTTGCGCTGGACAACTACCGCAGCGCATATGACAGTATTGTCAGTAATATGACGGTTGCGAATAACTATAACCTGAACTTCAAGGAAGAGCTGGACGAGAGCATATATAAACTGGCAGTCGGATATATCTCGTTCGACAATATTCAGGATGACGATTCGCTGCAGGATCCGTACGCGCTGATCGGCGAGCTGCGGACGGATTTTACGGATCTGGCGGCAATTACGACAGACCGGGAGAGCCGCGTCTGGCTGGAAAGTCTGCTGCGCAATATCGATACGCTGGAAGACCGTATCAATGATGTGCGCGCGAATGTGCAGCAGGGCGGGCGCTATGATGAAAATATGGAAATGCTGGACAATAACATTTATATTTTGACGGAACTGATTCAGGATGACATTCAATATTATATTCATTATCAGACCCGAAGCATCGAAAAGCTGACAGAGCAGTTAAACGAGCAGGCGAGCTCCTTTATCCGGCTCTGCATCGGACTGATTGCGGCGGTCGTATTGATTACCGTACTGGTTTCTTCCTTTATTTTAAAGAGCATTACCAATCCGCTTGAACGGCTCTGCCGGGTGACGGAACGGATTTCCCGCGGGGAGTTTCACGTGCGGGCACAGATTGAGACGCGGGACGAGATCCGGGTATTGTCTGACAGTGTGGACGACATGGCGGAAAAGCTGCGAATTATGATCGACACGATCAAGGAAGACGAACGTAAGATGCGTTATACGGAGCTGCGGCTTTTGCAGGAGCAGATTAACCCGCACTTCCTGTATAATACACTGGATACGATCGTATGGCTGATCGAGGGAAAAGATCTGGAAAAGGCCGTCAGCATGGTTGTTTCCCTGTCCGAGTTTTTCCGGCTGGTGCTGAGCCGGGGCAAGGAATTTATCACAATTGAGGAGGAGGAGCTGCATATCCGCAGTTATCTGGAGATACAGCAGGTGCGCTATCGCGATATTCTGCAATACGACATTGCGATTGACCCCGCTCTTTACCGTTACCGGATTCTGAAGCTGACGCTGCAGCCACTTGTGGAAAATTCGCTCTATCACGGAATCAAATACAAACGCACGGACGGCAGGATTGATGTGATTGGAAAACAGGAAGGCAGCCTGATCCGGTTTATCGTAAAGGATAACGGCGTGGGGATGGAGGAAGCGGAACTGCGCAAGCTCCGGGAGGAAATCCGCAAGCCGTGCAAAGAGACGGAAAAGGGATTCGGGCTGGCCAATGTAAACGAACGGATTCGGATGAATTTCGGACCGCAATACGGCATGGAAATTGATTCGATAAAAAATGAGGGAACCTGTGTGAGCATTACCATTCCGGTGGAATGCATGGAGCGTTCCTGAGAGAAGCGGCGCATGAGACTGCTGCGGGAGGAAGATATGAACGGAAGAAACCGAAAGAGAGCGGCGGGGCTTGCCGCGCTGCTGCTTTTGATCTTATTGACAGGCTGCGGCGCATTTTATGATGTCAGGCCGGAAGAGGCAGAGGAGACGGGAGAGGACGCCTGGACGGAGGAAAACGGCGGACTGGTGATTGTGGGATTTTCTCAGATTGGGAGCGAATCGATTTGGCGCACGGCCAATACCAATTCCATGCAGCGGGCTTTGACAAAAGAGCGGGGCTATTTCCTGATCTTTAACAATGCAAGACAAAAGCAGGAAAATCAGATCAAGGCCATCCGCAGCTTTATTTCACAGCGGGTAGACTATATCGTTTTTTCTCCGATTACGGAGAGCGGGTGGGATACGGTGCTGGAGGAGGCGAAGGAGGCCGGCATTCCCGTTATTCTGGCAGACCGCAAGGTGGATGCGGACGCGTCGCTGTATACGACGTGGGTCGGCCCGGATACGGTAAAGGAGGGGGAAAACGCCGCCAGATGGCTGGAGGGCAATCTGAAAGAGAAAAACAGGCAGAATGACGACATCAATATCGTCATTCTGCAGGGGACGCTGGGCGCGTCTTCCGAGATGGGCCGGACCGCCGGCTTTGTCTCGATTGCTGCCCGCTATCATAACTGGCATATTCTGGACTGCCAGACGGGAGACTTTACGACGGCCAAAGGAAAGGAAGTCATGCAGCAGTTTCTGCGCAAGTATCCCGATATTGATGTGGTGGTTTCTCAGAATGACGATATGACCTTCGGCGCGATTGAAGCCATCGAGGAGGCCGGTATGACAACCGGCATCGGCGGCGATATTACAATAATTTCGTTTGACGCGGTAAAAGAGGCGCTGGAGCTGGTACAGGCGGGCAAGATCAATGTGGATATTGAATGCAATCCGGAGCAGGGAGAATATATCGAGAAGGTGATCCGTATGCTGGAGGCAGGAGAACCGGTCGAAAAAGAGTATGTGGTGGAAGAAAAAATATTTACGTTCCGAAATGTATCCCAGTATTTGGATGAGCGGACGTATTAACAGGAGGAACGGATATGTTGAAAGTGTTTCTGGTAGAGGACGAGAGCATCGTCAGAGAGGGACTGCGGGATAACATTATGTGGCAGCAGTACGGCTACCGTTTCGCGGGAGAGGCTGGCGACGGGGAAATGGCGCTGCCTCTGATTCGCAAGGTAAAGCCGGATCTGCTGATTACGGATATTAAAATGCCCTTTATGGATGGACTGGCGCTTTCGCGGATTGTAAGCGCGGAATTTCCGCAGATGAAAATCCTGATTATCAGTGGCTATGATGATTTCGAATATGCGAGACAGGCCATTCAGGTCGGCGTGGAACAATATCTGCTCAAACCTGTCACCCGTCTGGCCCTGCAGAAAGCGCTTGTGGAAATCCGGGAAAAGATTGAGAATGAGCGGGCGCAGGAGGATTATCTGGATAAATTTAAGGAAGAAATGCTGGAGTATGAACAGTTCTCGCGGCGCAATTTCTTTGAGAAGGTGTTCGAAGGCCATATTTCCGTTCAGGAGATTTATGAAGGCGCGCAGCGTCTGTCGCTGGAACTGGATGCGGCGGCATACAATCTGGCCATGGTAAGCCTCTGGGAAAAGCGGGACGCGCAGGAGCGTTCGCAGGATTCCCGCCTGACCGCGGGAAAGCGGGAAGAACTGACCCGCTATTTTCTGCGGTATCCTGAATATCTGATGTTCCGCTGGAATATTAATACATATGGCATTCTGATGAAGGGCGAAGAAGAACAGATGGAGGAGCTGAAAGCGCGATGCCGCGACAATATTGTGCGAATCTGCTCCGGGCATGATACGGAACTGGAATGGTATCTGGCGATCGGGGAGCCGGTGACGCGCTTAAGCCTTCTGCCACAGGTATACAGCAAAGTCAATCACATGATGTCCTACCGTTTTCTGAAGCCGGGACAGCATATCCTCACAATGGAGGAGGGGACGCTGGGAACGATGGGAGAAAGCGCCTCTCTGGGCGGTGTGGATATTGCGAAAGCCGATCCGGAGATTATCAAAAACTTTTTGATGCGCGGGCAGGTGGAGGAAATTGAAGATTTTGTGGACGGCTATCTGGAAGGACAGAGCAAGGCGCTGCAGTCGCGCATGTTCCGCGACTATCTGACACTCAGCATCCGCTTTACGACGATCGCCTTTGTCGTAAAACTCGGATACCGGGAAGAAGATCTTCTGGAGGGCATGGAGACGCAGGGGCCGCATCATGCGGGCCTGAGCGCGGAGGAGATAAAGCCGTATATGCTGGAGTTGATGCACAGAGCGCTCGACTTGAGCAATCGTGCCATGGACAGTCAGGGCAAGAAGCTTTTGAAAAAGGCAATGGAGTATATTGAAGAAAACTACGCCCGTGATACGATTTCGCTGAACGAGGCGGCGGGAGCCGTGGAAGTCAGCGCCAATTATTTCAGCACGATGTTCAGCCGTGAGATGGAAATGACATTTACGGAATATGTGACGCAGAAACGGATGGAAAAAGCGAAGCAGCTTTTGCGGCAGACAGAGAAGCATGCCGGCGACATTGCCGTGGAAGTGGGCTTTAAAGATCCGCATTATTTCAGTTTTGTGTTTAAGAAAACACAGGGGTGTACGCCGCGGGAGTACCGCAGCGGGGCAAAGGGATAACGATTCAGAGAAGCGGCGTTTCCGTGCAGGGAGCGTCGCTGTCTTTGACTATCAGGCTCCAGGACAATTCCTCCGGGAGTACAGTCTGTCCCTGAATCATGCGCAGCAGCGTGCGCGCCGCCATGTTGCCCGGTTCATGGAGCGGATGGGAAAGCGACGTGATACGGACAGCGCTTAATTCGCTGAGATAACTGTTGTCAAAGGAGACGACAGAGATTTCGTCCGGCACCCGTATGCCGCCATAGCGCAGTTCGCGGATCAGCCAATAGGCGATTTCATCGTTATGACAGATAACGGCGGAGCAGAGCCGCGCCTGACGGCGCAGAAATCCGGTCAGAAATCCCGTATCCGATCGTTCTTCCAGCGCTTCCAGTTCCGGGCTGGCATACCAGACGATCCGGTCGTCGTCGGATGGAATCCCAAAGTCCCGAAGCGCCGCCATAAAACCGTGATACCGTTCCAGCCCCTGCAGTTCGTCGATGCGGAAGATACCGCCGATGCGGGTGTGGCCGCCGCGTATCAGGTGCTTTGCGAGCAGATAGCCGCCGTAGTAGTTGTCGTCCCGGATACAGATGCAGGCGGGGAAGGCGGGATAGTGGCCGCCGAGAAAGAGAATGGCAGTTCCCTCCTGTCGGAGCCGTTCGTACAGATCCAGATTGGGATTGGGCAGTGCGCACCGTGTTGCCTCCACGATCATGCCGCGTATGGAGGAACCGGAGAGTGCGGCAAGGATTTGGCGTTCGGCGGCAATCCGCGATTGGGTGGAATAGACGGATATGCCATACCCCTTTTCGTGCAGCGCGGATTTGATGTCGGCGAGCAGAGCCGGCGTCGTGTATTCTTCGGCATTGTTTACGATAACGGCAATCTCGTTTTTCATGGCGCCCAGTCCGGTGGAAAAGGAACCGGAGCCGGGACGCTTTTCAATCAGCCCTTCCTCTGCCAGCAGGCGGAGCGCCGCCCGCACGGTCTGGCGGCTGACATGGTATTGTCCACAGAGTTTATGCTCGGAAGGCAGTTTATAGACGCCGCCGGTATTTCGCAGGATCAATTCTTTTAATTGTTCCGCAAGACGGACATATTTTGCTGACATTTGGTTTTCCTCCCTGACAGACAAGATGGTTCGGCAGTAATTATATCATAAAATCATAAAATATTGCCGTTTGGGCGGGTTTTTTATAAATTTTTTGTGTCCGGGGCCTCGGATGGCGATACAAAAATGAACAAATTGGGATTTAAAAATGAATAAAATGTGAACAAATCAGAAAAATCACAGGAAAAATGACCAGACAGAGCAAGTCAAAAACAGCGGTTACGGATTTAGAACCGGAAAAAATCATAAAAAATTACCGAAAAATCATAAAAAAATATAAAAATTAAAAAACCTGTATGTAAAAATATAAAAAATTAAAAAACCTGTATTGGATATAGTGACAAACATCAAAAAACAGGGCAAACTTGCATTGACTGTCGCACTGCTTTGTGAAAAAATAGAACTACAAACGGTGCAGGCACCGGAAAAGAAAGGGAGGAAATTTTACATGTTAAGAAAGAAATTATCAGTATTACTTGCGACAGCTATGGTTGCAGCGGCAGTCGCAGGATGCGGCGGCGCAGATCAGGCAGCAGCACCTGCAGCGGAAGCGCCTGCGGCAGAAGCGCCCGCAGAAGATGCAGCGCCTGCAGATGACGCAGCAGAAGATGCGGCGGCAGATGACGGCGCAGAAGCGCCCGCAGCAAGCGGAGATGTTATCACGGTTGGTTATGCACAGGTTGGACATGAATCCGACTGGCGTACAGCGAATACACAGAACTATCAGGATGTATTCAGTGCAGAAAATGGCTATGAACTCAGCCTGATCGACTGCGACAATGACAACGCAGTACAGTTGGAAGCGGTTCGTAACTTCATTACACAGCAGCTTGATTATATCGTTATCGCTCCGATCGAGACAGCAGGATGGGATACGGTTCTTCAGGAAGCACAGGATGCAGGCATCCCGGTTATCATCGCTGACCGTGAGATCGACGCAAGCGCTGATCTGTATGATGCATGGGTGGGAACCAATACGAAGAATGAAGGCGTTACCGCAGGTAACTGGCTGGCAGAGTATCTGAACGGCGAAGAAGCGAACATCCTCGTAATCGAAGGCTCCGTAGGCGCTTCCGCAGCTCTTGGACGTTCCGAGGGATTCAACGAAGTGGCAAAAGAGCACAGCGAATGGAAGATTCTGGATTCTCAGTCCGGTGACTTCACACAGGACGGCGGACAGGAAGTTATGGAATCCTTCATCAAATCCTACGAAGGACAGTTCAATGTAGTTGTATGCCACAACGATAACGAAGCATACGGTGCAATGGACGCAATGAAGGCAGCCGGCATTACATATGGTGTTGACGGCGACGTAATC